>CACZTA010000325.1 GCA_902783935.1 uncultured Lachnospiraceae bacterium
ATGATCACGATCAGAAGACGGAGAACCCTTTTCCGGAGAACGACAGGATAATCCTCCTCTTTCCGCAGCAGCAGCGCACCGGATATCATAAAAAAGAGAGGGACATTTATTCTGGTCACCATGGTCAGATACATGTAAACCGCCTGCTTTATCCCTTCAGTATTAACAAACATTAAATATCCGGGCAGGTGATTATATATAACCAGGATCATGGCAATGATCCTGATCATTTCTATATAAACCTTTTTTTCTTTTCGGCTTTCCGCTGTCTTCATTTTCCCGATTGTTTCCTTTGTAGTGCCTCAAGCAGTGCGTCTGCCAGCTGATCAGCCGCAAACAGTTTATACGCATGACGCGAAGGGAGCGCCGGTATGTTCATGGAACGGCAGATCATAAACGATTCTGCGGCAACCGCATAATAAACGCTGCCGGGTACACTGTCCCCGTTCGCCGGATCCGCATTGCCGAACGTCCCCGTCACACCGATGCCGAAGTCCGCATCCCAATACTTCCTGCACGTCACGGCCATTTCAGCCGCGGTCTCTTCACTGTAAACGCCATACCGGCGGATCACTTCCGCTGGAACGCCGGCCCGGATCTTCGCCTCATTGCTGTACGTGACAAAAGCCCCCTTCATGACCGTCGATGCACCTTCCGTATCCGTAAGCAGCGACGCAATCAGTCCGGACGTGCAGCTTTCCATTGCCGTTATCGTCTGTCCTGTTTCAATAAGCATCCGGGTGATGCTCTCATATTTTTTTCTGACTGCCCCGGCTTCCATTCATCTATCCTCCGGCTATGCAGGCATTCAAGAAAATAAGCTACTGCTCTTAACAAGCAGTAACTTATCTTTTCTGCCCAGATCTTTCAGCGATTCCTTATTCTTTCATGTCTTCAGCGCCGCCCGGCTCATCCGCAAGATCCTCCGGTCCATCCGCAGAATCCTCAGGCGTATCCTCAGACACAGCTTCGTCCTCACTCTCAGATGTCTCCGCATCCCCGCCGGCATCCGCAAGCACTTTTGTAAAGCTTGCGACTGTCACGCCTTCCTTCAGATCAATGATCTTTACGCCTGTCGTAATTCTGCCCAGGATGGAAATGCTGCTGCAGCTGATGCGGATCATCACGCCTTCCGTGGTGATCAGAAGCAGTTCATCGTACTCTGAAACCGCCCTTGCCCCGACCAGGCAGCCGGATTTATCGGTGACCTTATAGCACTTCAGACCGATTCCGCCGCGGTACTGCCGCCTGAACTCTTTCAGGGCAGTGAGCTTGCCGAGACCGTTTTCTGAAATAAACAGAAGATGGGTGCCCTGGTTCTCCGTCATCATGTTGACGACTTCATCTCCCTCTTCCAGTTTGATGCCTCTCACGCCGGCTGCCGTGCGGCCCATGGGTCTGATATCCGAAATATTAAAGCGGATACTCATGCCGTTCTTTGTGACCAGGATCATATCCTGTCCGGAATCATCCCACTTTACCTCGATCAGCTCATCGTCATCTGCGAGAGTGATTGCATTGATCCCGGTCTTCCTCATATTGGCAAACTGGGAGAGCCGCGTCCGTTTGACGACGCCCTTCTTTGTTGCCATGACCAGATACTTCTCCCCGTCAAGTTCACGGAGCGGCATAACCGTAGTCACATGCTCGCCGGGCTGCAGCATCAGGAGATTGACGAGAGCCGTTCCTCTGGCAGTCCTGCCGGCTTCCGGAATTTCAAATGCACGCAGCTTGTACGCGCGGCCTTTATTCGTAAAGAACAAAATGTGATTATGGTTTGTCGTCATCATCACATCCGCCACCGCGTCATCGTCGATCGTCTGCATGCCCTTGATGCCTTTGCCGCCCCTGTTCTGCATGCGGAAATTATCGGCGGTCATCCGCTTGATATACCCGAGCTGGGTCGCCGTAATCACCATATTCTCATCGGGGATCATGTCCTCTATGGAAATTTCCGAAGAATCAAAGATGATCTGTGTCTTCCGCTCGTCCGCATATTTCTCGCGGATTACGAGAAGCTCTTCTTTTATCACGCCGAGCAGCAGGTTCCGGTCGGCGAGAATCGCCTTCAGGTGTTCGATCGTTTTGACCAGCTCATTATACTCTGACTCGATCTTACTCCGCTCCAGTCCTGTCAGAGCCCTGAGACGCATGTCCACAATCGCCTGCGCCTGCGCATCATCCAGGCCGAAGCGCTTCATGAGTTCTTCCTTTGCGGTCTGGACATTGGCGGAAGATCTGATGATCCTGATCACTTCATCGATATGGTCCAGTGCGATCAGCAGGCCCTTTAAGATATGCGCGCGTTCCTCCGCTTTATTCAGCTCATACTGCGTCCTGCGGGTAACGACATCCTCCTGATGCTTCAGATAATAGACCAGGATATCGCGCAGGTTCAGCACCTTCGGCTGCCCGTCCACGAGCGCGAGATTATTGACTCCGAACGTATCCTGGAGCTGCGTATGTTTGTACAGCTGGTTGAGGATCACGTTGGCGTTCGCATCCCTGCGTACTTCGATACAGATCTCCATGCCCTCCCGGCTGGAGTGATCATTGAGCGCCGTGATGCCGTCGATTTTCTTATTCCTGACCAGATCTGCGATCGACTCGATCAGCCTGGCCTTATTGACGAGATAGGGGAGTTCTGTCACCAGAATCTCCGATTTACCGGACGGTTTCGTCTCAATGCGCGAAACTGCCCTGACGGTAATCTTCCCGCGCCCGGTCCTGTACGCCTCTTCAATTCCGCGCCTGCCGAGAATCGTCGCTCCTGTCGGGAAGTCGGGACCCTGCACCACCTTCATGAGATCTTCAATCGGAGTCTCTTCTTTTCCGCTCACGCGGTCGTCGATCATCAGCACGCAGGCGTCGATCACTTCCCCGAGATTGTGGGGCGGCATATTCGTCGCCATACCGACAGCTATACCCGTCGTACCGTTAATCAGCAGATTGGGGATCCTGGCCGGGAGAACGGTCGGCTCCTTCTCGGTCTCGTCAAAGTTCGGAACGAAATCAACCGTATTTTTATTAATGTCCGCGAGCATTTCCATCGAAATTCTGGAAAGCCTCGCCTCTGTATACCTCATCGCCGCAGGGGCATCCCCGTCCACAGACCCGAAATTGCCGTGGCCGTCAACCAGCGGATAGTGGAAGGACCACTCCTGCGCCATATTCACCAGGGAGCCGTATATCGAAGAGTCGCCGTGCGGATGATATTTACCCATCGTATCGCCGACGATTCTCGCGCACTTCCTGTGCGGCTTATCCGGTCCGTTATTCAGTTCGATCATTGACCAGAGCACGCGCCGCTGAACCGGCTTAAGGCCGTCCCTCACATCCGGAAGGGCACGCGCGACGATGACGGACATCGCATAGTCGATATACGATTTCTCCATCGTTTTCTTCAGGTCTACTTCGCGTATATTGTCAAATACTTTGTCGTCCATACAGATGAATTATGAACTCCTTTCACAAAGCCTGTCCGTATCTTTCTTCAGTTTTAAGGAAAACACTTATACATCGAGATTCGTGACATATTTCGCGTTTTCTTCAATAAATTCCCGTCTCGGTTCGACCTTGTCGCCCATCAGCGTCGTAAATGTCAGATCCACCTCGGAGGCCGAGTCCTCATCAATATTCACGCGCTTCAGGATGCGCTTTTCAGGATCCATCGTCGTCTCCCATAGCTGGTCGGCATCCATTTCCCCGAGGCCTTTATAGCGCTGGATCTTGTTGCCCGAATCGCGGCCGATTTCCTGCATGATCTTTTCAAGCTCGGCATCCGAATAGGCATACCAGACTTTTCTGTTCTTCTCCACTTTATAAAGCGGCGGCTGTGCGAGATACACATGACCGGTCTTGATCAGCTCCGGCATAAACCTGTACAGGAATGTCAGCATCAGCGTCGCAATATGCGCGCCGTCCACATCGGCATCCGTCATGATGATAATCTTGTCATAGCGGAGCTTTGAAATATCAAAATCTTCGTGAATGCCGGTACCGAATGCCGTGATCATGGCTTTAATTTCAGCGTTGCTGTAGATCCGGTCAAGCCTTGCTTTCTCAACATTCAGGATTTTTCCCCTTAAGGGAAGAATCGCCTGTGTGGCGCGGGATCTGGCGGTTTTCGCGGACCCGCCTGCGGAATCGCCCTCAACGATGAAAATTTCACAGTTCTTCGGATTCTTATCCGTGCAGTCAGCCAGTTTACCCGGCAGGGACATTCCGTCAAGCGCGGATTTTCTTCTGGTCAGGTCCCTGGCTTTTCTTGCCGCCTCCCTGGCTCTCTGCGCAAGAACCGATTTTTCCACCGTCGATTTCCCTACATTCGGATGCTGCTCGAGGAAGTATGTCAGCTGTTCCGTCACGATCGAATTGACGGCGCTCCTCGCCTCGGAATTTCCGAGCTTCATCTTCGTCTGTCCCTCGAACTGGGGGTTTTCGATCTTTACGGAAATAATGGCCGTCAGTCCCTCGCGGATATCCTCTCCCGTCAGATTCGGTTCCGAATCCTTCAGAAGTTTATTTTTTCTGGCATAATCATTAAACACCTTGGTCAGGGCCATTCTGAAGCCTTCCACATGCATGCCGCCCTCAGGTGTCACGATATTATTCACAAATCCGTATGTATTTTCCTTGTATCCGTCGTTATGCTGCATGGCGGCTTCCACGAGGACGCCGTTCTTCGTGCCCTCACAGTAAATCACCTGCGGATACAGTGCGGATGAACTCCTGTTCAGATACTGAACGAATTCAATAATGCCGCCTTCGTAATGAAATACCCTCTGCTTCGGCCCGTCCTCCGGCCGCTCATCCGTAAATGTAAACCGGAGCCCTTTCGTCAGGAATGCCATCTCCCGGAATCTCTGCTTCAGGACATCAAAATCAAACTCGATGTCATCAAAGATTTCCCTGTCCGGAAAGAATGTTACCTCCGTGCCGTGCCTGTCCGGATCACATTCGCCGACGACCTTGAGACTGTACATGGTCTTGCCGCGTTCATAGCGCTGCTGGTAGATTTTTCCCTCATTGAAAATCCTGACTTCCAGCCATTCGGACAGCGCATTGACGACAGAAGCGCCCACGCCGTGAAGACCGCCCGATACTTTATAGCCGCCTCCGCCAAACTTTCCGCCTGCGTGGAGAATCGTAAAGACAACTTCCACAGCGGGAATTCCCGCCTGGTGGTTAATCCCTACGGGAATACCCCTGCCGTTGTCCGTCACGGTCACGGAATTATCCTTGTGTACGGTTACTTCTATATGATCGCAGCTTCCCGCCAGAGCTTCATCAACAGAATTATCCACGATTTCATAAACGAGGTGATGCAGGCCTCTGGAAGAAGTTGAGCCAATATACATACCGGGTCTTTTACGCACCGCCTCCAGACCTTTCAGGATCTGGATCTGGTCAGCGCCATATTCCTGTAATTCTTCTGTGCCCATAAATTCCTCCGTCGATTATTCTTCAATTGTGCCGCCGACGACATGGAAGACTTTTTCTGCCGTAAATTTATGATGGACAAACTCATCAATCCCCGTGCAGGTGATCAGCGTCTGTGTGTCACTGATTGCAGACAGCAGAGCTGTCTGCCTGTCCTCATCCAGTTCCGAAAGAACATCATCCAGCAGCAGAACCGGCATTTCATGCCGGGCTTCCTTTATCGTCTCTATCTCTGCAAGCTTCATTGAAAGGGCTGCCGTCCTCTGCTGGCCCTGCGAACCGTAAGAGCGGAAATCCATATGGTCCGCCTCAATTCTCAGGTCATCGCGGTGAGGGCCGCACCCGGTTGTTTTCAGTTTTAAATCAGTATTCCGCAGCTTTTTCAATTTCTCTTCCAGCTCATCTGCTTCCGCGTCCGGCTCATAGAGAATCTTCAGTGTTTCTTTTCCGTCTGTCAGCATCAGATGCTTTTCGCTGACTTTTGATGAAAAATCGCGTATAAAAGCTGTCCGTCTTTCAATCAGTTTCCTGCCGGCCGACGCGGTCTGCATATCCCAGACATCCAGTTCCCCTGTCCGTCCCGGCTGGTCATGAAGGACCTTCAGGAGAGCGCCTCTCTCTTTCAGGCAGCGGTTATATATCGTAAGATCTGACAGATAAATTCTGTCAATTGAACACAGGATCTGATCCAGAAACCGCCTTCTTTCCGAAGGCCCGTTTTTAATAATTCTGAGATCTTCCGGGGAAAATGTCACAATCCCCGCGATTCCGTAGAGTTCAGACGCTTTCCTCACGGGAATGCCGCCGACCGCGATACCCTTTCCGCCTGATTTTCTCAGATGCATGTCTATCCTGTATTCATTTTCATTTTTTACCAGCATCATCCGTATGTGGCCTTCATCGCTCCCCATACGGATCATTTCCCGGTCTTTTGCGCCTCTCTGCGATTTGGTCGTTCCGGCCAGACAGACAGCTTCCAGGATATTTGTCTTTCCCTGTGCATTGCTCCCGTACAGAATATTCGTACCGGGGGAAAACTCAATAAAAAGCTTCTCGTAATTCCGGAACGATTTCAGATTCAGTGACTTAACGTACAACCGAAATCTCCGTTCCCCGGAAACTGACATGATCTCCTTCATACAGTTTCCGTCCTCTGCGTGTCTCCACTTCGCCGTTTACGGATGCTTCCCCGTTCAGAATTACTTCCCTGGCATCTGATCCTTTATCCACGAGCCCCTGTGCCTTCAGAAGCTGTCCGAGTGTAATATATTCACTTCTTAATACCAGTTTTTCCATTTTCCTGTCCCGTTGAGGCTCCTCAGGCCTTTTATCTTACAAAATTCACAGGCAGCACGATATAAGTGTATGTCTCGTCCTCATCGCGGATGAAACAGGGAGCTTTTGAATTGACAAGATAAAGCGTTACTGTCTCATCATCCAGCACCTTCAGCGCATCCAGCATAAATCTCGGATTAAAACCGATAGAAAATCCTTTTCCCTCAAGCGTCACATCCAGTGTCTCGTCAAAAGAGCCGAGGGGGGACTGCACGGAAAGCCTGAGTTCTGTCTCCGCCATATCGAAAATAATCGGTTTTTTATCATTTTCCCTCACAAACAGGAGAGATCTTTCAATACATCCCTGAAGTGCCGCCTTCGGAATAATCAGTTTCGTCTGATAATCCGTTGAAATCATCTGGTCAATGTTAAAATATTCACCGTCAATCAGGCGGGAAACGATGCGCGTCCCGGGAATTTCAAATACGACATGGTTTCTGGCGAAGAAAATCGTCACTATGTCATCAATTTCACCGCTGAGAATCCTGCTGATTTCAAGCAGCGTCTTTCCCGGGATAATAACCCTCTTCGGAACAGAAGCTTCTTCTTTCAGCGCCACCCGCCTCATGGAGATCCTGTGCCCGTCAAGTGCAATTACCCTTAAGAGGCTTCCGTTCACTTCGAAGCATTCCCCTGTCATGATCTTATTATTATCCTTCTGCGCGATTGAAAAAATCGTCTGCAGAATCAGGGACTTCAGCGTGAACTGTGTCATCGTAATACTGTCATCTCTTTCGACAACCGGAAGCTCGGTAAAATCTTCCCCGCTTTTTCCGGGAATCATAAACGTTGCTTTTCCGCAGCTGATCGTAATCATATAATTTTCATCCGATGAAAACGTGACGATCTCATCAGGCAGCTTCCTGACGATTTCCGACAGCATTTTTGCATCAACCGCGATTTTGCCCGGAATCTCAATTGTGGCGGGCATATATGTTTCAATACCCAGTTCAGTGTCATTTCCTGTCAGTTTCAGGCCTGCCCCGCTTGATTCGATAAAAATACACTGCAGGATATTCATCGTTGTATGGGCAGGAACCGCGCGGAGCGCGATTGAAACAGAGGAAACCAGATTTGTTTTTGCTGCTGTAAATTTCATGTTAAATGCTCCCGGATATGTATTTATAAAATATAATTCAGAAGTCGTATCAGTAAGGGGTGTGGATATGTGCATATCATCATTCTGCTCTTAATTTGAGCCAAAAATGAAGAGGAATAATGATGTGGGTATCCGCACCGTTCCATGTGGGCGATGTGTGCGGCCTTTCATGTTCCCATTTTATAAACAGCTGTTTCACGTGGATACTGTTGACAGCAGGGAACATCTGTCTGCCGGCGGAATGAAAAATCCGGCAGGAAACTCACATGGGAGATATTTTCTTTTTAAGCAGTTCGACGTCATTTCTGACGGACGGATCAGATTTCATATCCGAGTCCAGTTTCTTAATGGCGTGAATGACTGTGGAATGATCTTTCTTGCCGAGCTTGGCCGCGATCGTCGTCAGTGCGTCGTCTGTCAGTTCACGGCAGAGATACATGGCAATCATTCTCGGATATACATGGTCTCTTTTTCTCGTCTGGCTCTTCAGCTGGTTGGCCGTGAGATGATAATGCTCCGCAACGGAAGAAATAATCATCTCCGATGTGACGATGCGGTTGTCCGTCGGCGTAATCAGATCCTGGAGGATCTCCTGTGCGAGAACAAGATTGATTTCACGTTTTTCCAGAACGGATTTGGCGCGCACGCGGTTCAGGCATCCCTCGAGCTCCCGGATATTGGATTTAATATTTTTTGCGATATAATCCAGAACTTCATCATCGATCCGGTAACCGTCTATCTCTTCTTTTTTCCTGAGAATGGCCATCCTGGTCTCATAGTCCGGGACAGCAATATCCGCGATCAGGCCCATCTCAAGCCGGGATCTGATTCTCTCTTCGAGAATATCCAGATCCTTCGGAGGTTTATCAGAAGAAATGATGATCTGCTTTTTCTGTCCGTACAGCGCTTCGAAGGTGTGGAAAAATTCCTCCTGGGTGGATTCCTTGCCGATAATGAACTGAATATCGTCGATCAGAAGGACGTCAATATTCCGGTATTTTTCCCGGAACTTTGACATGGCGGAATTATTTCCGTTCCTGATTGAATCAATCAGCTCATTTGTAAAATCTTCGGAGGTCACGTAGAGAACCCTGGCTTCAGGGTTTTCATTCAGGATAAACTGCGCGATCGAATGCATCAGATGGGTTTTTCCGAGCCCCACACCGGCATAAAGATAAAGAGGGTTGTAGATTTCCCCCGGGTTCTCAGCGACCGCCAGGGAGGCGGCGTGAGCAAATTTGTTATTGGAGCCGACCACGAATGACTGGAAAGTGTACTTGGGATTCAGGTTTGCCCGTTCCATGACATCCGTAAATGCAGGTTCAGCAGTTTTTTCAGGTA
>CACZTA010000326.1 GCA_902783935.1 uncultured Lachnospiraceae bacterium
CGGAGAGGACCTGGTGCGCAGAATCGTCCCGGCAGAATACGGGAGAGACAGGGATGGCAATCCTTATGTCCGGGTGACGTGTACGGAATCAGATGCCCGGACGACGCTTACGGAGCCGGTAGTTCCGGAGGAACGGCTGATTATCCTCGGCGGCGGCCATGTATCCCTGCAGCTGTGCGAACTGGCGGCGAGATGCGGGTTCAGGATTGCCCTCTGTGACGACAGGGAAGAGTTTGCGAACAGGGAGCGTTTTCCGATGGCGGAGACCGTGCTCTGCGGACCTTATGAGGACTGTATTGCGCAGCTGCATGTCAGCGCGCAGGATTATGTAGTGATTGTGACCCGCGGCCACGCGTATGACCGCGCCTGCCTGAAAATGATCCTGCCGGGCGAAGAACCGGCTTATACGGGAATGATCGGCAGCCGCAGCCGGGTGCAGGGGCTGTTTGCCATGCTGGAAGGGGAAGGGTACCCGAGGGAACGGATGAACCGGATCTGTTCGCCGGTCGGCCTGAAAATCGGGGCCGTGACGCCGGAAGAGATCGCCGTTTCGATTATGGCGGAGATCATCGCGTACAGGAGGCTCCCGGAGCATGCGGCAGAACGCCTCCGGAATTACTCGGACCTCGATCCGGAGATCATCCGGTATCTGGCGGAGAACCGGGGAAACCAGGCGGTCGTGACGGTCCTGGATACGCACGGCAGCACGCCGAGAAAAGCCGGCGCAAAGATGGTGGTCCGCGCAGACGGCACAATCATCGGAACGGTCGGCGGAGGCAGCGCGGAAGGCTCCGTGATCCGGCAGGCCCTTGCCCTGACCGGCAGCGGGAGGTACAGTATCTGTTCCTTTGATATGACGGGGGATCCCGCGGCTGAAGAGGATAATGTCTGCGGCGGGGTTATGCGCGTGCTGATTGAGGATGATGTGAGCGGGATCGCAGAGAACCGGAAGGCATAAAAAAAGAGGGCCGTCAGTCGGCCCTCTTGTGAGACTGTATTAATGGCTCAGGAACGCCGGTGCGCTCACTGTGCGGCTTTATTCGATGGTAATGTTTCTGGCGGTCTCGATCTCCGGCTTGTATTCAACCTTCGGGACGTTGATCTCGAGGACGCCGTTGTCAAATTTTGCCTTGATATCTTCCTGTTTGACATCTTCGCCGACATAGAAGGTTCTGCTCAGCGTGCCGACATAGCGCTCGCGCCTGATGAAACGGCCCTGGTCATCCTGCTCGTCCTGTTTCTCCTCGCGCTTGCCTTCGATTGTAAGATAGCCTTCTTTGAGGGATGCGGTCACATCATCCTTGTTGTAGCCGGGAAGCTCGAGAGACAGTTCATAGTGATCCTTGAACTCTTTGACATCCGCACTCATCAGGCTGCTGCCTGTTGCGTGGAAGAGCGTCGGTGTGCGGTCAAATGCTCCGTTGAAGCCGTTGAAGAAATCGTTGACAAAATTATCTGTGAATAAGCTCGGTACTAACATGATACTACCTCCTCTTTGGTTCGGCGCTGCGGAATGTGCAGCAGCCGTTATTCTTTTATTTATCTATTTGAAAAAGAACCCGGGCAGCCGTTTTTCTTAATCGGAAACCCTCCTTTTATGATTTTTGTTTCCGGCTGTTTTTGTTCTCTGTAATACAAGTTATAGCACAAGTTGTTAGCACTGTCAAGAGGTGAGTGCTAACAAATTTATTTTTCAGTTAAAAAGATGATAAAAAACAGGGGGACAGTGTCATGGTTCAGGTCAGCAGGGAAAGCAGAAAACTGATCATAAAGCTGTTTGGAAAAATTGATTCCCAGAATGCTCCGGAAATTGAAGAGAAGATCAGGGAATATCTGAAGGCGGATGTCCCGGAAGCCGTCATTCTTGATCTGGACGAGCTGGAGTATTCTACAAGTGCGGGGCTGCGAATTTTTCTCAGGCTGAAGCAGGAGATCAGGGATACGAAGGTGATCAATGCCCACGCTGACATGTATGATGTACTGGATATGACCGGCTTTACGGAAATGATGGAGGTGCATAAAGCCTACCGGGTCGTCTCTGTCGAGGGCTGTGAGGTGATCGGGGAGGGGGCCAACGGTAAAGTATACCGGATTGACAGAGATACGATCCTGAAAGCCTACCATAACCCGGATGCCCTGCCGGAGATCCAGCGCGAGCGGGAACTGGCGCGCATGGCTTTTGTCGCAGGCATCCCGACCGCGATCCCGTATGATGTCGTAAAAATCGAGGGCGGCGGGTACGGCACTGTTTTTGAGCTTCTCGATGCTTTGAGCTATGCGAAGCTGCTGGCCCGGGGAATCAAAAGCGTCGATGAACTGGCTGAAATGAGTATCCGGCTGCTTAAAAAGATACATTCCGAAACCGTGGAAGAAGGCCGGATTCCCGATATAAAAGAAGTAACCCTGGACAGGGCAGCTTTTCTGGCAGAATACCTGCCGGAGGAGTGTGCGGTGAAAATGCTGGAGCTGATCCGGGCAATTCCGAAAGACCGGCGTCTGCTGCACGGGGATTATCATCTGAAAAACATTATGTATCAGAACGGCGAGAGCCTGCTTATTGACATGGATACTCTTTGCTGCGGCAATCCCGTATTTGAGCTCGCCGGCATGTATAATGCATATGTCGGGTTCTGCGCTGCAGATCCCGAAAGCCAGAAATCTTTTATGGGGATTTCCTATGAAACCAGCCGGGAATTCTGGCAGAAAAGCCTTGAGCTGTATATGGGTACGAAGGATCCGGCGGTACTTGAGGCAGTTGAAAACAAAGTAAAGATTCTGGGACTTATCCGCGTCATGCGGCGTTCGATCCGGAGGAATGATCCCCCTTCGGAGATGTTCGGGCGGGTGATTGACTACTGCTATAACGAACTTGTCAGGCTTATCCCGCAGACAGATTCACTGGTGTTCTGACGATGAAAGAAATAATTGACCTGCATATGCACACAACGGTCTCTGACGGCTCTGAAACGCCGGAGGAACTTCTTCAGACAGTCAGGGAAAAAGGAATCCGTATTTTTGCCGTGACAGATCATGATGCGGTGAAAGGATACGGAATCCTTAAGGATTCCGTGTCTGAAGAGAACCTGCTGCTCCTGTCCGGCGTGGAGTTTTCCTGCAGGGACGAAAAGGGGAAATATCATATCCTCGGATACGGGTTTGACCCGGAAGCGGAGGCGGTCCGGTCGGTGGTGGAGAAAGGACATTCTTTACGCATGGGGAAGGTCCGGGCAAGACTGGCGTTTCTGGAAAAAGAATATCATTTCACTTTTTCGGAAAAAGATCGGGAAACTCTGTTCGGGATGGAAAATCCCGGCAAACCGCATATCGGGAATATGATGGTTAAATACGGATATGCGGAGACGAAAGAAAAGGCGATTACACAGTATATCAACAAGCTTCATCTCCGCAGCGAATATATCCGCCCGGAAGAAGCGATTCAGGCGGTTCTCGGGGGCGGCGGCATTCCCGTGCTTGCACACCCGGTTTTCGGGAGCGGCGATGAACTCATCATGGGAGAGGATATGGACCGGCGCCTCCGCCGGCTGATCCGGTACGGACTGCAGGGCGTGGAGGGATTCTATTCCGGCTACTCGCCGAAGATGCGGTCGCAGATGCTCGCTTTTGCAGATCAATAC
>CACZTA010000327.1 GCA_902783935.1 uncultured Lachnospiraceae bacterium
AGCACATCGCCATCCCCCAGTATTTCTCAATGTATAATGAAGACATGCGGGAGCATCTGGAGGAAAAGGGTTTTACAATCAATTATTCAAATTATGACACGCTCACGAAATCCTTCGGAAAAGCGGGCGACTGCATAGAGTGCGGGCAGTGTGAAAGCGTATGTCCCCAGCACCTGCCCATTATCAGGTATCTGAAGGATGTCTCAGCGCATTACGATAAAAAATAAGCGCAAAAGCGCTCCTGAATGACAGGAGATGATGATAAGATGGCAAACAATGAAACAATGATGCAGTACTACGAGTGGTATCTGCCCAACGACGGCCTCTGGTGGAAGCGGTGCAGCGCAAAAGCCGCCAATCTCGCCTCCCTCGGCATCACTGCCGTGTGGCTCCCCCCGGCTTATAAAGGAACGTGCCAGGAGGATGTGGGCTACGGCGTGTACGATATGTACGACCTCGGCGAATTTGACCAGAAAGGCACCGTCCGCACGAAATACGGTACAAAAGACGAATATGTGGAAGCGATCGCGGCTTTTCACCATGCAGGCATCCGCGTCTTCGCGGATATTGTCCTGAATCACCGCATGAACGGGGATGAAGTGGAAAATGTCGCCGTAGTGGAAGACGCAGCAGAGGACCGGAACCGGCAGATCAGCGGGAAGCAGAAGGTCCCTGTCCGCTCGAAATTCACTTTCCCCGGCAGACACGGCGTCTACAGCGATTTTATCTGGGACCACCGCCATTTTTCCGGAACCGACGCAATCGAAGACGATCCGGACCACAGCCGGGTCTACCGCTTTCTCGGGAAAAAATGGAAAAAGGATACGGATCCGGAATACGGCAACTTCGATTACCTGATGGGCATGAATGTCGACATGGGAAATGAAGAAGTCCGGCACGAAACCCTGAAATGGCTTGAGTGGTATATCGCGGCGACCGGCATCGACGGCCTCCGCCTTGATGCGGTGAAGCACATCAGCTTCTCCTTCTACAGGGAGCTGCTTCACAAAGTCCGTGAGGATACAGGGGCCGATCTCCCGGCCGTCGGCGAGTACTGGAGCGGCGATGTCGGCAAACTGCTGCACTACCTGGATGAGGACAACCGCGAAATGGCGCTCTTTGACGTCGCCCTGCATTACAACTTTTTCCACGCCTCCGAACAGGGCGGCAGCTATGATATGCGGCAGATTTTCGACCGCACGCTGGTCGCGGAGGATCCGGCACACGCCGTCACCTTCGTCGACAACCACGACACGCAGATCGGGCAGAGCCTGCAGTCCTTTATCAAAGACTGGTTCAAGCCGCTCGCCTACGCCCTGATCCTGCTCCGGAATGCCGGCACGCCGTGCGTCTTCTATTCGGATTATTACGGCAACCCCGTACAGGACAGGCCGCTCGTACCGAACCTCGGGAAACTCATAAAAGCCCGCAGCAGCTACGCGTACGGGGAACAGGAAGACTATTTTGACGATCCCCACATTCTCGGCTGGGTCCGCAGGGGCGATGACGAGCACCCCGGTTCCGGCATGGCGGTCGTCATGTCAAACGGAGAAGGCGGCACTAAGCGCATGTTTATGGGCACCGGTTTTGCCGGGTGCGAATTCCGCGACATTATCGGAAAATGCCCTGAAGAAATTACCGTCGGAGAAGACGGCTTCGCCGATTTCCGGACCGAAGGCGGCAGCGTCGCTGTCTGGCTCCTGAAGAGCTCCGCCGAAAACCTTATTATCAATGAATAATTATCTGTTTTAGCCGAGGCTGTCATGAAAATAGCTGCACTTGTATTATTTATCCTGATGTATGTCCTGATGATCACAAAGCCGAAGTACCGCCCGTTTTACGCGCTGAGCGTCGGCCTGATTTACCTCATTACCGGGATTCTTCCGTTTCACGCGCTCCCGGGAACGATCAACTGGAATGTCCTGATGATGATCTCGGGCACCATGATTATCGTCGATTACTTTATCGAATCCAGGATGCCCCTCCTCATGGCGGACATCCTGCTTGATAAATCGAAAAATGTCATGTGGGTCACCATCTACATGTCTCTGTTTTCGGGCATCATCAGCGCATTTATCGACAATGTCGCCACCGTCCTCATGGTTGCGCCGGTCGGCCTCGCGATCTGCAAAAAGCTGAAGATCAACCCGGTCGGCATGATCCTGTCGATCGCCGTTTCCTCCAATCTCCAGGGCGCTGCAACGCTTGTCGGTGACACGACGTCGATCATGCTCGGCGACTACGCCCACATGAACTTCATGAATTTCTTCTGGATGAAAGGCAGGCCGGGCATCTTCTTCGCCGTTGAGCTCGGCGCGCTCGCGACAGTCCCGATCATGATGATCCTTTTCCGGAAGGATAAGGAGCCGGTTCAGGCGAAAGAAAGAACGAAGGTGACGGATTTTGTCCCGTCCGCCATGCTGGTGATCATGGTCGCGGCGCTCATCGCCGCTTCCTTCATTCCGGATACGCCGTCCGTCACCAACGGTATCATCTGCTGCACGCTTGCGGTCCTCACGATTATTATCAACCTGATCAGGACACGGAAAACCGACCGTGCCGCGCGCGCCGTCAAAAGCCTCGATTTTGAGACCCTGCTGCTCCTGACCGGCCTCTTCGTCGTCATCGGCGGCATCACGGAAGCCGGCATCATCGACGACTTTGCCGGTCTTATCGCCAGAGTCGGCGGGAAAAACATCTTCCTGCTCTACACAATCATCGTCTGGGGGTCCGTCGCGATTTCCGCTTTTGTCGACAACATCCCGTATGTCGCGACAATGCTCCCGGTCCTCACCGTCGTCACCGCGTCGCTCGGCATCGAGCCGTACCTGATGTATTTCGGCCTCCTGACCGGCGCGACGCTCGGAGGGAATCTCACTCCCATCGGCGCATCCGCCAACATCACCGCTGTCGGTCTCCTGAAAAAGGAAGGCCACGAAGTCTCCTTCGGTGATTTCATGCGGATCGGCGTGCCGTTTACGCTGACGGCCGTGATGGTCGGCTACCTCTTCATCTGGTTTGTCTGGTGACAGGCAGCCAGCGCAATAATGTAACAGATAGTCACAGTAATCTCAGCCATTCACCTGGCACCGCCGGAAGGAGGAAATCATCATGAAAAAGTTGTTGTCCGTCGTCGCTGCATTTTCAATGTCCCTGATGCTTGTCCCGTTTTCAGCAGCCGCCTCTGAGTCAATTGCGGAAGACGCCGTGTCCGCCGCGGAAGAAGTTGTATCCGTCGCGGAAACCGCCGTACCCGCCGCAGAGGATGCTGTGTCTGAGACAGATTCTTTTCTTTCATTCGGTTACTATGATGACCTGCTCGAAGACGGCCGCGTGGTTTATTATTTTGATGAGCTGTCTCTCACGCTTCCCGCAGACTGGCGCGGAAACGTGTTCATTATTCCGACAAAATACGGTTACTCCTTCTATCAGAGAGCCAGCTATGACAGATATCTGAAAGAGCACGGATCAGCAGGCGGCGGCTTCCTGTTCGAACTCAAAGCGTGCAGCGA
>CACZTA010000328.1 GCA_902783935.1 uncultured Lachnospiraceae bacterium
AGCGCCTTCACGCCGTTTTCATAAAGCGCGTCCAGGACAGCCTTGTTTGCAGTGTCGTTGACGAAGATGCAGACAGCGTCGAACCCCCTGGTCAGATCTGTCGTATCTTCCGTCAGCTTCGTCTCAAAAAACTTGACGGTGTAACCGTGAAGCGCTGCGTATTTTTCGAAAGCAGGCCGGTCATAATCTTTAGCATCAAACAGTGCGATCTTCATAGAATACCTCCGCTTTGTGCAGGCCATCTTACCTGTACCGCAGTCATTCTAACATAAACCTGAGTAAACATAAAGTTGTGTTTACCGATGCTGGAAACGTTCCCTCGTCTTCTTTTCGGCCGGGACTGCTTCGATTTCGCCTGCCTGCGTCAAGGCCCACTTGGTCAGCATCGGACCGACCAGTTCATAGACAAGCACACTGAACAGGATAATGTTTCTTACCAGTCCGGACAGGTCTTCCCTTCCGGCAAAACCGGCGGAGACCGTTACAACCATTCCCAGCGCCACACCGGCCTGCGGCAGCAGTGTGATTCCCAGATAACGGTTGACGGTGTCCGAACAGTGCACGGCCCGGCTGCTGATACCGGCGCCTAAATACTTGCCTGCCGAACGGACAAGGATATAGACCACGCCGATCAGGATCACGCTCGGATAGCGAAATACACTCAGATCCAGCTGGGCACCGCTGAGCACGAAAAAGACGGCATACAGCGGAGCCACCCATTTCTCGGAACGCGCCATAATATCGACCGAGTACGGGCTCAGATTGCAGAAGACCGTGCCGAGCATCATGCATACGAGCAGAGACGAAAAACTGATCTGTGCCGGCCCGATGGGAATCTTCACGACCGAGAAAGCAATGGTCATGCAGACGAAAGAAATCGTCAGGGAAAGGCGGTTCGTGTTTGAGAAAAACAGGGTCTCGAGTTTTGTCATCACAGCCCCCATCAAGGCACCCAGAAGCAGGGAGCAGACGATCTCCAGGAGAGGATTGACGACAACGGAAAAAACATTCAGGCTTCCGCCCTCCATTGCCTGTGCGATACCGAAGGACACAGCAAACACGACCAGGCCGACCGCATCGTCGAGTGCGACGATCGGCAGCAGCAGATCCGTGACAGGTCCTTTTGCCTTATACTGACGAACGACCATCAATGTGGCAGCCGGTGCTGTGGCGGAAGCGATCGCACCGAGGGTGACCGCGACCGGCAGCGGCATGGCTGACGGACCTAAGGCGAAGTGCAGTCCGATCAGGGCCGCATCGACCAGCAAAGAAGCAAAAACAGCCTGGAAAATACCGATCACCAGAGCCTGTTTCCCGGTCTCCCGAAGCTGGGAGAGCCGGAACTCATTGCCGATATCAAACGCGATAAAGCCCAGTGCCGTGCTGGATAAAACGCTTACAGCGTCAATGGCTTCAAACGTCGGGAAACCGATTCCCTCAAGTCCGAGCCTGCCCAGTGCGAACGGGCCGATCAGTACGCCGGCAATCAGAAATGCCGTCACATCGGGGAAACCAAAACCCGTCTTCTTGAACAGACGGGTCATCATGAGTCCTGCCAGAAGGGCGATCGCTGTTGATAAAAGTGCTTCCATGTCATGTCTCCTGAAAGAAGTATTATTCCTGCTTCTTTTCCTTATAGCTGTTTACATTTAATCCGGAGTGAAGTATACTCCCCGGTCCCGTATGCGTCAAGCCTCGTCCGGCATACTTTACGGTCTTTGTCTGAGGTGCTATGATATGAATAATATTGATGCGTTTCTGTGAAAATATTGGTGGTGAAGGAGGAACGTTCATGAACAATTTTAATTACTTTACGCCCACAAAGGTTGTTTTCGGAAAAGACACCCAGATGCAGGCCGGCGCCCTTTGCAAAGAGTTCGGCGCCGCAAAAGTTCTGATCCACTACGGCGGCGGAAGCGCGGTCCGCTCCGGCCTGATCGATCAGGTGAAAGCATCTCTGGATGAAGCCGGGATCGCCCATGTTGAGCTTGGCGGGGTAAAGCCGAACCCCAGGCTGTCGCTTTGCCGTGAGGGCATTGAACTTTGCCGGAAGGAAGGCGTTAACTTCATTCTGGCTGTCGGCGGCGGAAGCGTGATCGACTCCTCCAAGTGCATCGGCTACGGACTGGCCAATGAAGGCGATGTCTGGGATTTCTACTGCCAGAAGCGCACAGCCACCGCCTGTGCTCCGATCGGAGCCGTGCTGACGATTGCCGCGGCGGGCAGCGAAATGAGCAATTCCTGCGTGATCACGAACGAGGACGGCTGGTTCAAGCGCGGAACCAAGACGGATTACTGCCGGTGCCGATTTGCCATCCTCAATCCCGAACTGACCTATACGCTGCCGGATTACCAGACCCAGTG
>CACZTA010000329.1 GCA_902783935.1 uncultured Lachnospiraceae bacterium
CAGCGGGAGTGCAAGTTCACGAAGAATTATAGTCTTTACAGGTGCGGGGTCTGCGGCGGACGGTTTGTTAAAGATTTCTGATGCCGGAAACGGAGGCAGACGATGGCAGAACAGTTTCAGGTGACGGTCAGGGGAAGTATTTCCGTCAGGGGCTGGCACTGGAAAGCGGAGCAGGCGAAGCGGAATCTCTGTGTGATCACCGGGATGGATGAGTATGCGCTTCGGTATGAGCGGTTCGCTGAATGGATGACTGAACACGACACAAATGTCTGGGTCCTCGATGCGCTCGGACAGGGCCTGAATGCCGTTTCCGTCGAACGGCAGCAGGAGTGGCCGGATGACGGATTCGCGGTCAATGTGGAGGCTGTCCGGGAAATGATCCTTCTGGCAAAGAAGAACGGCCTTCGGACATTCCAGATGGGCCATTCCATGGGATCTTTTCTCACACAGGCGCTGCTGATGCGCTTTCCGGATCTCACTGACGGCATTATCCTGTGCGGGTCGAACGGCGGACAGGCCGGACTCATGAAAAATGCATTCCGTCTGGCATCCTTAAGGACGTCAGAAAAAAACCGGAATCTGCCGGATCCCCTGATGACGGTCTTAAGCTTCGGCTCTTATGTGAGAGGCATCAAAAACAGGAAAACAGAGCTCGACTGGCTGTCTTTTGATGAGGAAAATGTCCGGAAATATATTGAAGACCCGTACTGCGGCCATCCGAATACCAAGGGCTTCTGGCGGGAGTTTCTGCGCGGCATGGCGGATCTCTGGGACCCGGAGAAGATGAAGAAAATCTCCCCGAAGGAGAGGATCCTCGTGATCGCAGGGAAAGAGGATCCCGTGGGACAGAACGGAAAAGGGCCGCTGTGGCTCGAAAAAGCATATAAAGCCCTCGGCGTCCGGGAGGTAAAGCTGCGTCTCTATGATCATATGCGCCATGAAATCCTGAACGAAGCGGACAGGGAAACGGTTTTTCAGGATATCCTCTCCTTTATGAAAAAAGGGGAAACCGCCGCTTAAGCGATTTCCCTTATGTCCTGAATCCGGACGGCGCTTTCTTCAGCGGGGTTCTCTGCCCGCCTTAAAGAGCATCATCATATGATTGGTAAGCGAGAAGTCGTTTGGCTGCCCGGTGACCTCCTCACGCGGGACCCAGACGGCTTCCTTCAGTTCATCCGAATCGAGAGAAATCTCGTCAGAACCGTCTACATCGCAGAAGAAGCCTGCCAGCAGGTCGTCCGCGATTCCCCATGGCTGGGAGGCGTAGTAACGGATATTTTTGACCCTGATCCCTGCCTCTTCCATGACTTCGCGCCTGACAGTATCTTCGAAAGTCTCCCCGATCTCCGCAAAACCGGCGATCAGCGCATAGAAGGTGATGCCGGGGCGGTTCGCATATTTCGTCAGCAGAATGCGGTCCCCGTTTGTGACGCCGACGATGACAGCCGGATTGATGCGGGGATAAATCGTATTTCCGCAGGAAGTGCAGATGAGGGAGCGCTCGGTATCGCCCGGGCGGGTCGGGCTGCCGCAGGTTCCGCAGAAGCGGCTGCTCCTGTACCAGCTTGCGAGATGAAATGCCGTATAGAGGCCGAAGAAGGCCACTCTGAAAGCGGATGCCTTCTGCCGCATGACGCGGAGATTTTCCCAGGAATAAGCGTCGGGCGGGTCGAGGGCAGGGTCTTCGGGAAGGAACCACATCTCGTCATCGAGCGTGAAGAGGTAAAAATAACCGGCATCTTCGGGACATTCCCTGAAGCGCGGCAGGGAGAGGGGCTGTCCTTCCCTGAACTGCATCGCTGCGGCGCCGTTTCTTATAAAGCAGATGACGCTGTCCGGAGCGGGGACGGCGTCCGGGCGGTATACATTGACGAGTTTTGACGGTTCAATATCCTGGATCATAGACGTATTCCTTTCGAAGTGATAGAATCGATGGGACCGGGTCTGTCTGAATGAATGCATGTATGTAACGTTTATTATGGCAGTCCCGGAGGAGAATGACAAGAAGAGGAATAAGATGAAACTGACAAATGTGAAGATTGACCGCAACGCACCCTGCTGGTGCGGGAGCGGCAGAAAGTATAAGCAGTGCCACATGGCTTTTGATGAGAAGATCCGCCTGGCGGAGCTGAAGGGG
>CACZTA010000330.1 GCA_902783935.1 uncultured Lachnospiraceae bacterium
CTCAATAAGGCGATGGAATTCCGTACAGACAGTCTTGTTGTGATCCTGGAGGATGAAAAGCAGGATCTTGATAACCTGTTTGCCGCGCATCCGGATTTTGCCGCCAAGTTTACGAACCATATCTCGGTGCCGATCTTCACGAATGATGAGCTGGTCGGCTTCGGCAAGGCCTACGCGGAAGAGAACGGATACCGGATGGACGAGATGGCGACGCTTGCCCTGTATACCATGATCGGTGACAAACAGAAAAATGCGGAGCCGGTGACGGTCAGCATGGTTCGCGACATGGTTGATAAAGCAGCAGACCGAAGCAGCCGGAAGTTCCGGTTCGGCAAGGCACCGGAGAAGGTTGACGGTCTGATCGTTCTCCATGAAAAAGACTTTAATTTCTGACGCAGAGTTCCCGTGACATTAAGATCATGTGAAGAATGAGAAACGAATTCCCGCCTGCGGAGTGCAGGCGGGTTTCATTTTCCTCCTCCCGCGGAATTCCGGGCAGAAGATGCCCGTGAAAGGATTTTAAATCATGAAAAAACAGCCATATCTGGCAAGCCCCGCACAGACGGCGGCAGTGCTCAGGCACCATCATATCTCAGCCAGGAAAAAATTCGGACAGAATTTCCTGATCGACCCCGGGGTACTGGAAGACACCATCCGCGCGGCGGACCTGTCTGAAGACGATTTTGTCCTGGAAGTCGGACCCGGTATCGGGACACTGACCCAGTATCTCTGCTTTGCGGCTGGAAAAGTCTGCGCCGTTGAGATCGACCGGTCTCTCCTGCCGGTGCTCGAAGATACCCTGCAGGGCTGGAATAATGTGACTGTCCGGAATGAGGATATTCTGAAGACGGACCTGGCCGCACTCGCGGAGAGCGAAAACGGCGGCCGGCCGGTGAAAGTCGTCGCGAACCTGCCTTATTACATCACGACGCCGGTCATCATGAAGCTCCTTACGGAAAGCAGCGCGGTCGACAGCGTGACGGTCATGGTCCAGAAAGAGGTCGCGGACAGGATGCAGGCGGAGCCGGGGACAAAAACTTACGGCGCGCTGACGCTTTCCGTGCAGTATTATGCGGAACCGGAGATCGTCCGGATCGTCCGGCCGTCTTCATTTATGCCGCAGCCCGGCGTCGACAGTGCCGTCATTCACCTGAAGCGGAGGCGTGTCCCGCCGGTCAGCGTGAAAAATGAGAAGCTGCTCTTTGCCCTGATCCGGGCGTCGTTTAACCAGCGCAGGAAAAAGCTGACGAACGGCATAACCAATTTTGAGGGCTTCCGGTTTTCAAAGCAGGAAGCGGAGGAAGCGGTGGTTTCATGCGGGCTTGACGCGGGCGTCCGGGGGGAGAAGCTGTCCCTTGCCGAGTTTGCGGCGCTGGCTGACGCGCTTGACGGGGGGCGCGCGTGATCCGCGGTTTTTCTTGCAAACAGCGCGCATATTTAGTATAGTTTAGCCGTATAAGTCTGTCGGGAAGCCGCCGATGTACGGAATACGGAATAAAGGAGGCCTGTGCCTCCATGAAAGAAGGTGAGACTATTGGTAGAATTAGATCCGATCAGATACGAACTGAATACCTTTGATGAGCCATTAGTTGAAATGAGGGATTCACTTTGACCTCGCTGTCAAAGAGAGAAGGATTCAGGAATTAAACCGCGAAATGGAAGATCCCCGTATATGGGATGCTCCTGAAGAGGCACAGAAAAAAATGAAGCTTCTGGCTTCTCTTAAGAGCGACGTGACTGTATATGAGGAGCTTGTTGCCGCCAGGGATGATATCAGGGATATGATCGAGATGGCGGATGAAGAGCCGGATCCCGCGCTCGTACCCGAAGTGCAGGAGATGTTTGACGGCTTTAAGGAAAAATTTGAGACGCTCAGGATGAAAACCCTGCTGTCCGGGGAGTACGACGGCTGTAATGCGATTATGACGCTGCATGCCGGGACCGGCGGCACGGAAGCGATGGACTGGACGGGAATGCTGTACCGCATGTACACAAGATGGGCGGAGGCCCACGGCTTTCAGGTGGATGTGCTGGACATTCTCGAAGGGGAAGAAGCAGGCCTCAAATCCGTCACCTTCCAGGTGAACGGGGATAATGCCTACGGACTTCTGAAGTCCGAACACGGTGTACACCGCCTGGTGCGCATCTCTCCTTTTAATGCAAACGGCAAACGGCAGACCTCCTTCTCCGCATGTGAAGTCATGCCGGATATCGAGGAAGATATTGATATTGAAATCGACCCGAAGGACATCCGTGTTGACACATACCGGTCCTCGGGAGCCGGCGGCCAGCATATCAACAAGACATCTTCGGCGATCCGCATCACGCATTTCCCGACGGGGATTGTCGTGACCTGCCAGAACGAGCGCTCGCAGTTCCAGAACAAGGACAAGGCGTTCCAGGAGCTGAAGATCAAACTCTATATGCTGCAGAAGCAGGCAAATGCCGAAAAACTGGATGATATCCGTGGCAAGGTCACGGAAATCGCCTGGGGCAATCAGATCCGTTCCTATTTCCTGCAGCCCTATCAGCTTATCAAGGATCTGAGAACAAACGAAGAACAGACGAATGCACAGAAGGTACTCGACGGCGGGATTGATCCGTTTATCAATGCGTACCTGAAGTGGTCGGCTCTCGGGAATACTGATCAGACAGATAAGCCTGAGAACAGATAAGGAGGCAGTCATGGCAAAAGTGGCAGTAATGGGATGCGGCACGGTCGGTGCCGGCGTGATCCGGGTGTTTGACATGAACAGCGGGGCAATCGCCCGCCGGGTCGGAGAAAAAGTGGAAGTAAAGAGGGCGCTGGACCTGAGGGAGTTTCCGGGCACCCCGATTGAAAAGATCCTGACACATGATTTCCAGGACATCCTGAATGATCCGGAGATCAGCGTGGTAGTGGAAACGATGGGCGGGCTGAAGCCGGCCTTCCAGTTCACGAAACAGCTGCTTGAAGCCGGGAAATGCGTCTGCACGTCCAACAAGGAACTGGTTGCGGAACACGGGGTGGAGCTTCTGGAAACCGCCCGTGCCCACGGTGTCAGCTATCTGTTTGAAGCGAGCTGCGGGGGCGGCATTCCGATTATCCGCACGCTCAACGAGTCACTGACGGCTGAAGAAATCAGTGAAGTGACCGGCATCCTGAACGGCACGACAAATTATATCCTGACGACGATGGCCGATGAAGGCAAAGATTTTGAGACGGCCCTGAAAGAGGCGCAGGAGATGGGATACGCCGAGCTTCATCCGGAAGCGGACGTGGAAGGCTGGGATGCCTGCCGCAAGATCGCGATCCTCTCTTCGCTGGCCTACGGCGGACATCTCTCCTACAAAGATGTCGATACGGAAGGCATCACGAAGATTGATGCAGCCGATATTCTCTATGCGGCCGCACTTGAGTGCCGGATCCGCCTGCTGGCGACAAGCCGCCGGGAAGGAAACGGCATCTGGGCGCTGGTGGCCCCGATGATGATCGGCCATGAGAACCCGCTGACGACAGTCGACGGCGTCATGAATGCCGTCATGGTCAAGGGAAATGCCGTGGGAACCACGATGTATTACGGGTCGGGTGCAGGTTCCCTGCCGACGGCCAGTGCTGTCTGCGGCGACGTGATTGAATGCGTGAAGAATAACGGCAGGCCGGTCAGCAGTGACTACTCGTCCGGGCCGATCAGCCTTCTCCCGGTGGATGAAGTGGAGAGGCCGTTCTTTGTCCGGTACAGGGGGACGGAGACAGAGGCGATCAGGAAATACGGCGAAATCAGCCACATCACGGTCCTGAAGAAGTATCCGGAAGAATTCGGTTTCCTCACACCCGTGATGGCAGAGAAAACATTTAAGGCAATTGCTGCGGAAGACGACAAAGTGATCAAGTGGATCCGCAGGGGAAAGAAGGAAGAGGCAGAATGAAATACGTACTGGTTCTGGGCGACGGGATGGCCGATGAACCCATCGAATCTCTCGGCGGGATGACCCCGCTGGAATATGCGTCGACACCGGTGATGGATGAACTGGCCGCACACGGTGAGATCGGGATGCTGCATACGATCCCGGAGGGCATGAAGCCCGGATCGGATACGGCAAACCTGAGCGTTATGGGCTATGATCCGAGGGCGTGCTATTCAGGCAGGTCCCCGCTGGAGGCCCTTTCGATCGGCGTTCAGATGAAGGATACCGACATTTCCTACCGCGTCAACATCGTGACGCTGGATGACGCGGAGGTTTTTGAAGAGAAGAAAATCCTGGACCACAGTTCTGACGAGATCCCGACAGCGGATTCGACGGAACTGATGAAGGCCGTGGCCGCTGAACTCACGGACCCGCAGTTTACATTTTACGGGGGAACTTCCTACCGGCACTGCATGATCTGGGATCACGGGGAAGCGGTTGAACTGTCGCAGCCCCACGACCATCTCGGCGAAGTGATCGGCCGGTACCTGCCGCCCGAACCGTTCCTCTCCATGATGAAGAAGAGCTATGAGATCCTTAAGGACCATCCCATCAACGTAAAGCGCAGGGAGCAGGGCCTGAATCCGGCGGTCTGCTTCTGGTTCTGGGGCGCGGGCAGGAAGCCGAAGCTCACGGACTTTAAGGAGAAATTCGGAAAGAGCGCCGTCATGATCTCTGCGGTGGACCTCCTGAAGGGCCTCGGCATAGGGACCGGCATGACGGTGATTGAAGTGCCGGGAGCGACCGGCGGCCTTGAGACGAACTACGAGGGCAAGGCGCAGGCTGCGGTAAAGGCTGTCCTTGAGGACGGATATGATTTTGCCTACGTTCACGTGGAAGCGCCGGATGAGATGGGCCACCAGGGCTCAGTGGAAAAGAAAATCCGGTCCGTGGAATATCTGGACAGCCGCGTGATCAGGATCGTCAGGGATGCCCTTGAGCAGTCGGGGGAAGATTACCGGATCCTCGTGCTTCCGGATCATCCCACGCCCATCAGATGCCGTACCCATACGGCGGATCCTGTCCCTTATCTGCTTTATGACAGCACGAAAAAGGTGACGCACGGCTGGAAGTATAATGAGAGAGAAGGACGCCTGAGCGGCAATGACGCCGGTCCCGGTCCGAACATGATGAAACGGCTTTTTGAAGAATAAGAGTAAATAAGAGTAAAAATGCTGATAGTAAAGAAATTCGGAGGGTCCTCACTGGCGACGCCCGCACGGATTATTGCGGTCGCCAGGCGGTGTGTGGAGGATTACCGGAAGGGTGACGATGTGGTTGTGGTCCTGTCCGCCATCGGGAAGACGACGGACGAGCTTATTTCGCTTGCGCGGCAGGTCGCGGACCGTCCGCCGAAGAGAGAAGTGGACATGCTGATTTCCACGGGAGAGCAGGTGGCGGCGGCGATCATGGCGATCGCGATGTCGGCGCTTGACATCCGCGCCGTGTCGCTGAATGCGTTCCAGGTCGGGATGAAAACGACAGGCAGTTACGGCAATGCGCGCTTCAGGCGGATTGATACCGACCGGATCCGGCATGAGCTGGAGGACCGGAAAATCGTGATCGTCACGGGCTTCCAGGGCATTAACAAGTATGATGATGTGACGACGCTCGGGCGCGGCGGCTCGGATACGACGGCGGTGGCGCTGGCCTCTGCCCTCCAGGCGGATGCCTGCGAAATCTACACGGATGTGGACGGCATTTATACGGCGGATCCGCGTATCTGCCCGAATGCCCGGAAGCTTCCGGAGATTTCCTATGATGAGATGCTTGACCTGGCATCGCTCGGCGCGGCCGTCCTGCACAACCGCGCTGTCGAAATGGCTAAAAAGTACAATGTTACCGTTGTGGTCCGGTCGTCAATGAACCGCAATGAAGGAACTGTGGTCAGGGAGGTGACCGGTTTGGAGAGAATGCTGATCAGCGGAGTTGCGCTGGATAAAAATGTCGACCGTATCGCGGTCATCGGACTCCGGGATGAACCCGGGACTGCTTTCCGTCTTTTCAGCCTGTTTGCGAAAGCAGGAATTAATATTGACCTGATCCTGCAGTCGAGCGGGCATGACGGCATGAAGGATATCGCTTTCACGCTTGCGGACGGCGATGCGGACGAGGCGCTGGAGCTTCTGGAGAAAAATAAGGCAAGGCTTCGCTTCCGGACGGCTGAAGTCCAGAAAGACGTGGCGAAACTGTCTGTCGTGGGCGTCGGCATGATGTCCAACCCCGGCGTGGCGGCGAAAATGTTTGAGGCGCTGTACAATGAAGGCATCAATATCCAGATGATTTCCACGTCCGAGATCAGGATCACGGTCCTTGTGGACGAGCGGGAAGGCGAGCATGCCGTGCGGGCGGTCCATGATGCTTTTGAACTGAGTGAGTAACATTTTTAGAAAGAGACGATGAAGATAGAAAAAATCAGTGAGAACCAGATACGATGTACGCTGACGAAAGAAGATCTTGAGCAGCGGAATATCCGGCTCAGCGAGCTTGCATACGGTTCCGAAAAGGCGAGAATGCTTTTCCGGGACATGATGATGGAAGCTTTTGAGAAGTGCGGCTTTACAAACGACGCAAACATCCCCCTTATGATCGAGGCGATTCCGGACAGGGAGAACTCGCTCGTGCTTGTCGTCACGAAGGTGGAGGACCCGGAGGAGCTGGACACGAGATTTTCAAAATTCACATCCACGAACGTCCTTCCGGATAACGACGGGCCCCCTGTTGAAGGGGCGGATACGATCCTGGATACCGTTCACAAGTTTCTTGATGCCCAGAAACAGAAACCGAAGAAGGCGGCGAAGAGCGTGCCTGAAAGCGGGAAGAAGGGCAGCGGTGAGGGTGCGAGGAGCCGGGAAGGGACATCCGTGCAGTCCGGTAAAACACAGGCAGGCACAAGGGCGGGACGCGGCGCGCTCCCGGTCCTGACGCGCATGTACCGGTTTAAGACCCTGGACCACGTCATTGACGCGGCAGGGGC
>CACZTA010000331.1 GCA_902783935.1 uncultured Lachnospiraceae bacterium
CACCATGACCTTTTTGCCGGTCATCATCTCCGGTGTGTACTGCGGCCTCAGCCCGGACAGGATCTGGACGGTCCTGTCTCCCAGGTCCACTGTACTGGCAAGCAGCTTTTTCGATTTCTTCACTTCTTCACACCGGATGATCTTTCCCACCCTGAATTCGCATTTTGCGAAATCGTCATACGTGCAGGTCTCCCTGTGCTCATAGGCGGGTTCTTCCTCAGCCGCTGCCTCTGTCCCGGCGGATTCAGCCGCCGCTTCTTCCTGTGCGGCCGCTTCAGCGAGGGACGGCAGCCCGGCGGCCTTCCTCTGTGCGTCGATTTTCTCCATTACGTCCTCTGTTTTCAGACGCTGGAAAAGGATCTCCGGATTTTCAGTGACTTTATTCTCTTCCGGATAGTTATCCGTATGGCCGAGGTTCACGAACTCTATTTCCGGTGCATTGATCTGCTGGAGGATCCTGTCCGCCGTCTCCGGCATGAAGCTCTTGAGAAGCGTGGCGCCTGTTTCGATGCTGTCGAGAAGGTTATAGAGCACCTGCGCAAGACGGTCCTGCGCCGCTTCGTCCTTCGCGAGCTTCCACGGCTCCGTCTCATCGATGTATTTGTTGCAGCGCTTAAAGAGGGCAAAGATCTCGGTCAGGGCATCCGCCACGCGGAGCCTGTCCATCCTGTCCTCCACTTTTCTGACGGCAGTCGATACGGTGACGGCCAGATCCCTGTCAAAACCGTGCTCATCATGAACGCCCGTCTTCCGGACGTTCCCTCCGAAATACTTATTGCTCATCGCGATGGTCCTGTTGACAAGGTTGCCCATCGTATTGGCAAGCTCGGAATTCCACCTCTCGATCATGAGGTCATACGAAATCACGCCGTCATTTTCAAAAGGCATCTCATGAATGCAGAAATAGCGCACCGCATCCACACTGAAGAGATCCGCCAGATCGTCCGCGTAAATCACGTTGCCTTTCGATTTTGACATCTTGCCGCCGCTCTGCAGGAGCCACGGATGGCCGAATACCTGCTTCGGAAGCGGCAGGTCGAGGGACATCAGGAAGATAGGCCAGTAAATCGTGTGGAAGCGCACGATATCCTTACCGATCAGATGCAGGTCCGCCGGCCAGAATCTGTTAAACTCTTCTGTGGAATTTCCGTCAGCGTCATAGCCGCATCCCGTAATATAGTTGGCAAGCGCATCAAGCCAGACATAGGAGACGTGTCCGGGAGCGAAATCAATCGGAATGCCCCAGCTGAAGGACGTCCGGGATACGCACAGGTCCTGCAGGCCCGGGATGAGGAAATTGTTCATCATCTCATTTTTGCGGGATTCCGGCTGGATAAACTCCGGATGCGTGTTGATATGCTCGATCAGACGGTCCGCATATTTGCTCATCCTGAAGAAATAGGCCGGCTCGGAAGCAGGCTCCACGTCACAGCCGTCCAGCGGGCACTTGCCGTCGACGAGCTGGGATTCCGTGTAAAACGATTCGCACTCCTTGCAGTACATGCCCTTATATTCGCCGAGATAAATGTCGCCCTTCTCGTGCATTTTCCGGAAGATCTTCTGGATCTGCTTCTCGTGGAAATCATCAGTCGTGCGGATGAAAAAGTCATAGGACGTATTCATCTGGTCCCAGATCCTGCGGATCTCGGCTGCCGTCTTATCCACGAACTCCTTCGGGGAGACGCCGGCCGCATTTGCGCGGTCTTCAATCTTCTGCCCGTGTTCATCCGTCCCTGTCTGGAATCTTACGTCAAAGCCCTGCTGGCGCTTAAAACGCGCGATGGCATCGGCGAGAATGATTTCGTATGTATTTCCGATATGCGGTTTCCCCGACGCGTACGCGATCGCTGTTGTAATGTAATATTTACCTCTGTCTGCCATCTTTTCCTCCAAATCGGCGGCGCAGCCGCTAAAGCGGGACTGCGTCACATATAGCCTTTATCATACCGTATTTTCCGGCGGTTTGCAATCTGCCGTATCCTTTCTGTCCCGAATGCCGCTGCCGCTCCGGCAGCGGTTCACCGGACCTTCATGATGTAAGCCGATACGCCGTCCGACCAGGCTACCGTACCCATCTTCTGAAGAAGCGCGTCCTGTACATCCCCGTACTGTTTTCTCTCCAGTTCTCCGATATAAATATAGGTTATTTTGTACTTGTCAATCAGTTCGCGGACCTTTTCGGGATTCTTCGATGTGTAGATCGTTTTCACGGCCTTCGTCCGCTTATCCAGGTCCTCCCGGTCTCCGCGCCACAGCCACTCGTGCACATACCAGCCCGCGACTGTCGGAAGTCCGGTCGAGACAGAAACCCTGCCGCAGTCGGAATAGCTGTCCCCGGCCGCTTCCAGTATGACCGGCTGTCCTTCGACATGCCGGTTCAGCCAGCGGATGCCTTTCCTGTCGCCGGGAAACCGGCGCTCGATGAAGACAGCCGCATCATCGGATATACGTTTCTCCGCAGCAGTCACATTTCCGAACCAGGAAATGACACCGGTCGCGGTGTAGCCCGCCAGCACGCACTGAAGGGCGATGCCGGCCGCGGCGGCTCCGATCCGGAGGCGTCTCCCCAGGGATTTCTTCCTGTGCATCTCCTTCACGGCATCATAGGCGCCTGTCCCGCGGTCTTCCGTCTCTGTTTCCTGAAGCGCCAGCTCCACGTTCTCTTCTTCCGAAATCGGCGTGCTTTCCGACTCCCGGAGCGCCGACTGTGCCGCGAGGTCCGCGGAAGCCAGCATATCCGCAAGAACCACGTCCTGCTTCGTCTCCTCCCTGAATTCGGCTTCAAATGCACGGAAGGAATTGACCACCAGCACCCGCACGAGGGCATAGGCCGTCACGGCCGCAAAGAGGATAAACGCCTGATAGGTCAGCTTGAACATGGTGTTCGCCCGGTAATGATCACCTCCGTAGATGTCGATCACATAGATCACTTCCGGTATCATCACGAGCCCGGCCGCACAGAGTCCGAACAGAAGAACCGTCAGATCCGGCAGCGCGATCCTGTGCGCCTTCCAGAGGATCCGCCTGGTCGTTTTCCTCATATGCCGCTGTTCGCGGAAAAGCGTCACCGCATACAGGAGAAGGATCAGGACCGGCAGGCCCCAGACAATCAGCAGCTGATGAGGCAGCGTATGGCTGTGCGTGCGTCCGATCGCGGAAGAGATCATGTCAAAATTCAGCGTGAACGGCAGCGCCCCTGCATAGCCGGCTCCGAATATGACCGCCGCCTGAAGGACTGTCGTCCGCACGAAGCGGAACGGCTCTCCCGAATAAAGCCGCAGGTTCACAAAGAATACGACCGCCCCGCATACCACGTAGTAAATGGGGAAATCCCAGAAATTCGTCCACCGGAACACGCCTGTCATCAGGCCCGCAAGAAGAAGCTCCGGGCGGAAAGCCGCAAATTTGCGCGCGCCCCCTCTCTCCTGTTTCTGCGCCCACGCATAGATCACGGCTGTCACGGTCACGACAAAAAGAATATTCAGGTAGTGGGCGTGCAGGTCTCCGAGAATCGAAGAATACGCGGGAAACTCGTGAATCGTTTTGTCCGGGAGGTCCGGATCGTACCCGATATAGCGCGTTGCATCCGGGAACCAGTAGAGAAAGCCCTCATCCGTGAGCGGTTTCACCAGGCCGTAAACCACATAGTGCATCGTTCCGCAGAAAGCGGTTCCCATCCCTGCGAGAAGACCGGCGAGCATGCTTGCCGGCGCCGCCGGGTCCCGCATGTTTCTGCCCGCGTTTCTCTGCTGCATCCGGAACCTCCGGCTCCTGCGCTTTCCGCGGGCTCCCCGTCTCTCTGAACGGCTTCTTCCCTCTCTTTCGGATCTGTCTTCTCCGTCTTCATCCGTTCCGTCGAGGACAGATGCCGGGACGGTTTCGTCTTCCGTATCGGCGAGAAACCGCTCGGCTTTGTAAGCCGCTTCGCGCGCTCTCTTTTTTCTGACTTCCGCGAGTCCGTGTTTTCTCCGGATCCTGCGCGCTTCCTTGACGGATTTCAGAATGCCGCCTTCTTCCGGGTCCATCATTTCGGCGGGCACGTCGTTCAGAAGTCCCTCAGGCTTCACGGAAAAAATCTTCATCCTGCCGAACCGGCGGCCTGCCGCTGCATTGACCCGGTCATACATGAGCTGATACACAAGTGAAAACGGAAGCATAAAGGAGAACGCCGTCACGAGGCTCCGCATGACATTGTAGGCGATACCGGGCAGTATACCGGTCCCTTTCATCAGCCACGCGGTAATATATTGTCCCCCGTAATAGTAATTAACTGTCTTTCCCGCATACCATGTGTCCTCAAACGGGATTCTGCTGCTCCTCGCCATCGCAGTCAGGAAACCGTAGTCCATGAACTTCTCGGTCCCGTAAGCCTCCGGGTTAAAACCGACGATCCACATCCAGCCGAGGATCAGCGCGAGGAACAGGAGTTCCTCAAACAGAATCAGGCGCCGGCTCCCCCTGTCCGACAGAAAAGCAAGTCCCGGCACGCTCCCTGTTCCTTCTGCCGCCGGCTCTTCCTCCTCATCTTCATAACCGCTCCAGAATTTCAGGTAAAAATAAATTCCGTAATTGATCAGGCACAGCCCCCCTGTCACTGCGAGTATCCACTCCTGCCGGAAAGGAATGACGCCGGCAGTATTCAGCACCCAGGTGGCCCATGCCGCGAGGAACAGGCCGATTGTTTTCGAAAAGATCCAGCCCCCGTCGCGGAACCGCCGGAATATATAGTTGGTAAAGGGCAGGCAGCTCAGGCCGAGCACCAGCATTACCGCCCACCACATAAGTGCATAAAGCATCCGGAATACCCCTTCTCAAGTCATAGTAATCCATTTGTGCTATTATAGCGCGTATGGCTCAATCTGTCTAAGGAAACACGGAAGAAGTGCCTCCGGCAAAAAGAAGGAGCAGGAATAATCCCGCTCCTTCCACAAACTGAGTTTATGACAGACCTGATCATTACAGATGTTTATGACCAGTGTACATGCAAAGCGCAAAGAAGATGCATGCCAGGATGGCGAATCTCTTATGCCACTTCATGATCACTTATCCGAAGTATCTCTCCAGCAGGCCCTTGAATGCCTTGCCGTGTCTTGCCTCGTCGCG
>CACZTA010000332.1 GCA_902783935.1 uncultured Lachnospiraceae bacterium
CCTGTTTGTTTCTCTCCGCGCACTTGTGAGGGACCTTCAGCCGGTGGAAATGATCCGCAGTATTTTTGAGCTGCGGATGCTCTCGGAAAACGGGGAGTATTCACCTGCCCTGGACGCGTCGCTTGAAGATCCTTATGTCAGGAACGCGCTTGCCTATGCCGCGTCGGCGCCCCCCGGCAGGCTGTACGGGTTTGTGCTGACAGAGGAACAGCAGCGCCTGTTCAGGTCTGTTGTGAAGAAGCACTTTGCCGCATCCTGTGATAAGTCATTTAAAACACTTGCCGTTATTGATGAAATGAAGTAACATAGCAGGCAGCAAATGCCGTGCGGCATCACGTCCTGCAGCGTACAGCACCGCGAAGGACGAGGAATACATGTAAGGAGAGTACACCATGGAAAAAACAATGGAAAAAATCGTCGCTCTTTCCAAGTCAAGAGGCTTTATCTTCCCCGGCTCCGAAATCTACGGGGGCCTGGCGAATACGTGGGATTACGGTCCTCTCGGCGTTGAGCTTAAGAATAATGTCAAAAAAGCCTGGTGGCAGAAGTTTGTCCAGGAGAGCGAATACAATGTCGGACTTGACTGCGCCATCCTCATGAATCCGCAGACATGGGTCGCTTCCGGCCATCTCGGCAGCTTCTCGGATCCCCTTATGGACTGTAAAGAATGCCATGAGCGCTTCCGCGCGGATAAACTGATCGAGGACTTCGCCGCGGAAAACGGGATTGCTCTCGAGTCTTCCGTCGACGGCTGGTCAAATGAGGAGATGGAGAATTTCGTCGCGGAGCACGGGGTTCCTTGTCCGTCCTGCGGCAAACATAACTGGACGCAGATCCGCCAGTTCAACCTGATGTTCAAGACTTTCCAGGGTGTTACCGAAGATGCCAAAAATACAGTCTATCTGAGACCTGAAACTGCACAGGGCATTTTCGTGAATTTCAAAAACGTCCAGAGAACATCCAGAAAGAAAGTCCCGTTCGGTATCGGACAGATCGGAAAGTCTTTCCGAAATGAGATCACTCCCGGCAACTTCACTTTCAGGACCCGTGAGTTTGAACAGATGGAGCTCGAGTTCTTCTGCAAGCCGGGCACCGACCTCGAATGGTTTGCCTACTGGAAAGATTTCATGAAGAAGTGGCTGCTCAGCCTCGGTATGAAGGAAGAAGAGCTGCGCTTCCGCGATCACGACCAGGCGGAACTCTCTTTCTACAGCAAAGCGACAACAGACGTCGAATTCGCGTTCCCGTTCGGCTGGGGAGAACTGTGGGGAATTGCCGACCGCACGGATTATGACCTCGGCAGGCACCAGGAAGTATCCGGACAGGACATGACTTATTTCGACGATGAAATCGGTGAAAAATACATTCCTTATGTGATCGAGCCTTCACTCGGTGCTGACCGTATGGTGCTCGCATTCCTCTGCAGTGCCTATGATGAGGAAGTCCTTGATGCCGAAAAGAACGATGTCAGGACCGTTATGCACTTCCATCCGGCCCTTGCACCTGTAAAAATTGCAGTTCTTCCGCTCTCAAAGAAACTGGCGGAACCCGCACAGAAGATTTATGCGGAACTTTCGAGAGACTGGAATACGGACTATGATGACCGCGGCGCAATCGGCAAGCGCTACAGAAGAGAGGATGAGATCGGCACGCCGTTCTGCATCACCTACGATTTTGATTCTGAAAATGACGGGGCCGTCACTGTCCGCGACAGGGATACGATGCAGCAGGTGCGCGTTCCGATCAGTGAACTGAGAGATTATTTCAGAGATAAGTTTACATTCTGATGACGAGGGTACCCCGGCTTTCCGCCGGGGTGCCTTTTTTCGCAGAGCGGTTTTCTTCAGCGGCTGAAGTCGACGGAATCCTGCGTTGCAGATTGAAAGTGCCAACAGAGATGTGTTAGAATAAATACTGTATGAGATCAGATAATCAGGCGTGATGCCCGCGTGCAATGAGGTGTCAGATGGCTCAGAAATATAATTGCAGAACATGCGGAGCAGAGCTGTTTTTTGATCCGGCAAGCGGTAAACTGCACTGCGAGTACTGCGGCTCCAGCTTCGACCCGTCCGAATACGGTTTTACCGAAGCGGACGCGGAAAAACCGGATGAAGTGATTCCCCAGCCGGAAGAAGCGGATAACGTATCCGGCGAACCGGAGATGCAGGCTTCTGATGAATCGGTTTCACTGGATGATCTTGTCGTATATAAATGCCCTCACTGCGGAGCGGAAGTCATCACTTCCCGGAAAACCGTGGCGACGACGTGCGTCTACTGCAACAGGGCGATTACGCTCACGGGCAATATAGCCGGGGACTTCCGTCCGGATTACGTGCTTCCGTTTGAAGTTGAAAGATCAGAGGTGGAAAAAGCCTATAAAAAGCTCTGCAGACAATCCCTGCTGACGCCGCGCAGATTCAGCTCGGCTTCACAGATCACGAAAATAAAAGGCATGTACGTGCCCTACTGGCTGTATTCATTTGACGGATATGCCGTCATGGAAGTCATGGCGACCAGGATCCGGACATTCAGATCCGGAAACGATGAAGTGACTGAGACATCGCGCTATGACATCCATGAAGAAGGGGAGGGCAGTTTCTACAGGATTCCCGCAGATGCCATGAAGGACATGGACAATCTGATGATGGATTCAATCGAACCGTTTGATTTCGGGAAACTCGTTCCGTTTAACCCGGCATATCTGACCGGCTTCTACACGCAGCAGTGGGATGAAAACTCGGCTGTCAATGAACCCCGGGCGAAAAGCAGGGCGCGCACTGCCATGAATGCCGAGATCATGCGTCATCTCGGTTCCTACTCGACAAGAGCGGTCCGCAGCGAGAGCTATGACTGGAGCCGCCAGAAGGTGGAACAGGTCATGCTGCCGGTATGGATGATGTATACGGAGTACCGGGGAAAGAATTATGTCTTCGGCATGAACGGCCAGAC
>CACZTA010000333.1 GCA_902783935.1 uncultured Lachnospiraceae bacterium
GACTTTGTGATGCCGGAAGAAGGCGATGAGACCGCGGGCCTGAACAAAGACTGGGGCAGTGAAGGCTTCTCTGACGGAGAAGGCCATATGCGGACCGGCTGCGCCGGCAGGTTTTCGGAGATGCTGGGAGAACTGCTTGGCAGCTGACAGCTGAATAAAGGATAACGGGAACCCGTTATTTCTCCGGGGTGTTCGAATGAATCTGCCTGAATTTGCGCGGAGGGACGCCCACGACGTCGAGAAACGAGCGGTTAAAATTTCCTATGTTGTTGAAGCCGACATCCATCGCGATGTCGGCTATTTTGTCGCTCGTCTCGATCAGGCGGATCTGCGCCTCCCCGATCCGGAGCGTCGTGACATACTGCATGGGGGAGTAATGAAACTGGTTTTTGAATGAATGGGAAATATAGTCCTGGCTCAGGGCCAGGGCATCGGCCACATCCTTAAGCGTGATTTTTTCTTTATAATGCTGTGAAAGCCAGGAACGGATCTGCTCCGCCGGAGAGGTTTTTCCTTCCAGCGGGAGGAATGCGTAGCTTTCATCAGGGGAATACCTCGGAACCACTTCGCTTAACAGCACATGAAGATAATTCTCAAGCAGTTCCGCCTGTTTCACGTCGTCGATCTGCGCCAGGTGGTAAATCCTTGAAAACAGCATTTTAAAAAGCTCGAAATCGCTGCCGGTGCTGATAATTTTGGAAGCATCTTTGCGGGAGAGACAGTTGCCGGGCAGGCCGGAAACCTGTACGCCGGTCATGCCGATACAGTAGAGGGAGAAGTCATGGCTCTGCTCCGAGCATTCCCGGTGATAAATCCTGTTGTTATAGGTGATGATGTCTCCGGCTTCCGCCGTGTAGGCAGAGCCGTCGATATTGATAATGCAGGAGCCGCTTAACGCCAGCACCAGCTCCAGGCAGTTTTCGTGACAGTGCAGTGTTCTCGGGATGTGTAAAAATTCATCTTTATTAATGTAACTGGCATATAAAACAGAGGCATTCCGGCTCATATTATTAATAGCGGAAGTCCCGCGTTTACTGACAAAATACTGCATGGCCACCCCCTCTGGTGATCAGTTTTCTTCTGTTTTTATTCTAGTACAAAGCGCAGAATTGTACAAGAAAAACAGGATTTCGGAAGTTTTTGTTTAAAAACCATGAAATATATCCAAAACTAGACAATCCGCGCGTAGAAAAATGGCCTATTATCACATATACTATTTCCGTACCGAGGGGTAAAAAGACAGACAATTAATTCGGACAGGTCGGATAATCAAGGATTCATTGTTGCAGCTTGAAGAATATGCGCACAAACGGCAGAAAAGGAGAAGAAATATGAGAGCGTTTTACGTAGAAGCAGACAAAGTTCCGAAACCCGGATATGTTTTTTCTGAAATGGAATTAAAAAAAGGTGAGGCTCTCCGCGGCAACCAGGTGTGGAAAAACATCAGAGGTTCCGTGACGGACAGACCGATGCCGGAATGCGGAGACGACGAAGTTCTCCTGAAGATCGGCGCTGCAGGTATCTGCGGAACGGATGTCCATCTTCTCAGAAAAGATGCAGACGGCTATTCGATGTATGACGGCCATACCAAATATCCGATCATTACCGGACATGAGTTCGCAGGCGAGATCGTCGAAGTCGGCAAGAATGTAAAGAAGCTGGTTGTCGGCGACCTGGTTTCCGTCGAATCCATGAACTGGTGCGGCGAGTGCGAAGCCTGTTCGAGAGGCTACTTCAATCAGTGCAAGGATCTGGACGAGCCGGGCCTTACCTATGACGGCGGTTTCGCAGAGTACTGCACTGTGAGAGCCAAGTACTGCCATAAGCTGAACGATATTATGGAGTACTACGGCGGCGACAAGATGACAGCGTTCGAGCTGGGTTCCATGATCGAGCCGACGGGCGTGGCTTACAACGGTCTCTTCGTCAACGGCGGCGGCATCCGTCCCGGCGGACATGCGGTAGTCTTCGGCGCGGGCCCCATCGGCCTGGCAGCGATCCAGCTTCTGAAGACCTCCGGTGTTGCGAAGCTGTTCGCATTCGAGAGTGTTCCGGAAAGAATGGAACTCGCGAAGGCATGCGGTGCAGATTATGTCATGGATCCGACTTCCTTCAAGAGCGCCGATGACGAAGCTGAATGGCTCATGGACATGACACACGGCCGCGGCATTTCCCTCTTTGCGGAATGCGCAGGCGCAACGAAGTTCACGTATCCGGTCATGGCCAAGTCCCTGGCGATCGGCGGCACAACCGTCCAGATCGGCCACACGATGGGCATCACGCCGGTGGACATCTTCAACTGGCAGTGGAATGCAGCGAAGATCGCAGGCTCCAACGGACAGTCCGGTCTCGGCATCTATGATGACGTGGCAGCGCTCATGGCTTCCGGCAGAATCGACATGAGAAAGATGATCTCCGGCAGATTTAACCTGGAAGACATCGAGGAAGGCTTCAAGATCATGTCCGGCAAGGTTCTGGTTTCTCCGGAATATCCGAGACTGCAGAAATAAAACCGCAGTGTATTAAAGAGTTTAAAAGCATCATACATATAAACCATACCATTTCAAGCATCTGACAGGACACACAACAACAACTCACAGGAATTCATGAAAGGAGACACACATGTCGAAATGGAATCTGCCCGCAAAAGGCGGCCATATGGAAAAACAGGATGGTATCTACTACCAGAATATGACAACAAAAATGCTGGAAGAGCGTCTTAAAGTTAACGACGTCCTGCTTCTTCCGGTAGGTTCTACCGAAAATCACGGCCCGAGCGCTCCCTACGGCGAGGATACTTACCTTGACACAAGACTCTGCGAACTCGTTGCTGAGAGAACAGGCTGCACAGTCGCTCAGCCGATCTGGTACGGCTCTCATCCGTATCATCACCTTGGCCAGAAGGGCACCATCATGATCCCGGAGAAGATCCTGGCTGACTACATCACCTACGTGCTGGCAGGCTTCTGGAACACAGGTTTCAGAAAGATCATCATCGTAAACGGACACGGACAGGATTACGTCATCCCGCTGGCAATCCACACCTTCGGAAAGAAGTGGCAGGTACCGGGCATCGTTCTCTATACACACTTCTGGAACTGCGCCGGCAAGGAACTGTTCACAAAGAAGAACGGCGGACCGTTTGAAGATTCCTTCGTACATGCTGACGAAGTCGAGCAGAGCTGGTGCCTCGAGCTCTTCCCGGAATTCATCCATATGGAAGATGCAATCCAGGTCGACAAGGCTCCGCTGCTGCCTCCGGGACACATCAATACATCCTCTGAAGAAGGCCCGGGCCCGATCAAGTGGTACAACGCATTCGGATCCACAGGTATGGAATGCATCTGCCAGCCGGAAGGCGTCATCGGCGATGCAAGAAAAGCTGACGGCAAGAAGGCTGAAAAAGGCGTGGAAGCCTGCCTTGATTACCTGGAGAAGCTTGTCAATGATATTCTTGAGAAGTATCCGGCAGGAACACTTCCGCCGATCGACAAGATGACTCAGAGAAACAAAGAAGATATCGAAGCTGTCATCAAGGGACCGAACGCACCCGGCGGCCGTCACATCTATACGCTTGAGTATTAATCAGCTGTAAAACTTTCTAAATACAAACAACAACTAAGTCAAAAGAAAGGAAGAATACCATGGAAAATCGCCCGACAAAATGTAAAGCTGCTTTTATGCACGGCCCGTTTGACCTCAGAATCGAAGAGCTGGAACTGCCGCCCCTTAAGCCGAACCAGATCCTGATCAAGCTGATCGCCTGCGGCATCTGCCAGTCAGACGTTGAGTGCTTCGAAGGAAAGTCCGCAGAAGGCCGCTATGACATCGCTCCCTATACACCGGGCCACGAGTGGGTAGGCAGAGCTGCTGAAATCGGCTCAAGCGTTACTTCCATCAAGGTTGGCGACAAGGTCGTCGGTGACTGCGTGCTTCCGTGCCATGAATGCGCAAACTGCAAGGACGGCAAGATGTCCTCTGCATGCCTGAACATGAGAGAAGTCGGCTTCAGACCGGACTCTCCGGGCGGCTTCGGCGAATACATGATCCTCGAAGAATCCTACACACACAAGATTCCGGAAGACTGGTCCGATGAAATCGGCATCTTCGTCGAGAACTTCAACGTCGCTTACTGGGGCGTTTGGGGCAACGGCTGCAATCCGGACGCTTCCGATGACTGTGTCATCATCGGCGCAGGCCCGATCGGCTGCTCCGCAGCAATGGTCTGCAAGACATCCGGCGCTAACGTCATCGTTGTTGACCCGGTTGAATCCAGAAGACAGAATGCGATGAGATTCGGCGCAGACGTCACGGTTGACCCGACTGTCAGACCGGTTGAAGAGCAGATCAACGAGCTCACAAACGGCCGCGGCGCTTCCGTCATCATCGAATGCTCCGGCAACGATGTAGGTATCGCTTCCGTATTCGATATCGCAGGCCACAGCTGCAGAATCGGTTTCGTCGGCCACTCCATCGGCAGAAAGGTCCCGGTCGAAATCGGCAAGACGATCTGGAAGACTCTGAGAATGACAGGTTCCGGCGGAACAACAAACTGGTTCCCGAGAACAATCAGATTCATGTCCAAGATCAAAGATACTTATGATTTCAAGTCACTTGTATCTCATTACTACAAGTTTGACGATCTGGCAGAGGCTATGGAAATGGCTCAGAACAAAGCTGTCGCCAGAAAGGTCATGCTTACATTTGACAAGTAATCAGCAGAGACAGAGGAAACGGCATTTACTTAAGTCTATCTGAAGGAAAAAAGAATGAAAAACTGGAAGTATTCCGTTTCCAGTGCAGATGCGGCGCCGGCGACGGCACCGCTTCTGCTTATGGGAACAATCGAAGAAAATCTCATAAAAGCAGGACGTATGGGCTACGACGCCCTGGAAGTCCATACGAGAGAAGATGCGGACCTGGATATTGAAGCAATCAAAAAGGCCATGCAGGAGAGCGGCGTGAAGCTCTCGTCGATCGTGACCGGACGTCTCAACACGGAAGGGCACTGCGACCTGATCTCGGATGAGCCGTATATCACGAAAAGCGCTGTCGAAGGCATGAAAAAGTATGTCGATCTGGCATCGGCGCTTGATACGGACCTGATTCTCGGCTGGGTGAGAGGCAAAGTCCCGGCCGGCGGCAGCAGGAAGAAGTATATGGCCCGCCTCGCACGGAACCTGAAGGAAATCGACAGCTATGCGGGTGAAAAGCATGTGCGGATCCTGATCGAAGTCATCAACCGCTACGAGATCAATACATTCAACACCGCGGAAGAGCTCATGACGTTCCTGGAAGAGCACGACCTGCCGAACTGCTACGCACATCTTGATGCGTTCCATATGGCAATCGATGAAGAAGACCCGTATGCGGCGATTCAGAGATGCGGATCCCGCCTGGGTTATTTCCATCTGGCTGACAATTCCAGAAAATATCCGGGCACGGGGCAGTTCGATTTTGCCCGCCTGCTCGGGGCGCTGGAGAAAGCCGGGTATGACGGCTATCTGTCGGTGGAATGCCTGCCGTGGCCGAATAATGAGGAAGCGGCGGAAAGAGCTCTTGCTTACATGAAAAAGGTCGAAAGCGGATCAAATCAGTGACGACCGCTTTATCAACCCCCGGTTTTCGGACCGGGGGTCTTTCTTTGGAAATATTTTGCGGCTTTCAAGGTTGGTTCAATCTTTCCCCTTTATTGTAAGGCCATCAGTTGATAAAGGAGGGCTTCCTGATGAAATCTTTGAAAAGAATCGTTGTTTTTCAGCTTTCTGCTTTTCTGATCGCCGGGCAGTGTGCCTGCGGAACCATCCGGGCAGATGCTTCTGCCGGAACAGACAGTTCTGCAGAGATACAGATGCAGGCTTCAGATCAGATGCCGGACGAAATGCCGCCTGACGGAAACGGCGGCCCCGGGGGAACGCCACCGGATGGGAACGGCGGCCCCGGCGGAGCACCGCCGGACGCAAACGGAGGTCCCGGAGGAACGCCTCCCGACGGAAACGGCGGCCCCGGAGGAGCGCCTCCCGACGGAAACGGGGGGCCGGGCGGAGGACCCGGCGGAATGAGTGCGGATATAGAATACAGCGGCGCTGCGGAGATCACTGCTGCAGAAACGCAGACGGGGCAGTCTTATGCCAGCACGGCGTCCGATGAAAATGCCCTGCTGATTGAAGCATCGGATGAAGTGACGATCACGGATCCGGAAGTGACAAAGTCAGGCGATTCCGACGGCGGCGACAGCTGCAGTTTCTTCGGCGTGAATTCAGCCGTCCTCGTGAAAGACGGGACAACAGCGACTATCACCGGCGGAACAATCACCACGGATGCCGAAGGCGCGAACGGGGTGTTCTGCTACGGCGGAAACGGAGGGCAGAACGGCGCGGACGGTGACGGCACAACGGTTGTCATCCGCGATACGTCCATCACGACGACAGGCGGCGGTTCCGGCGGCATCATGACGACAGGCGGCGGCATTACATATGCTTACGACCTGGATGTGACCACAGGCGGCCGGTCCTCTGCACCGATCCGCACGGACAGGGGCGGCGGAACAGTCTATGCGGACGGCGGCACGTATACCTCAAACGGCCTTGGCTCCCCGGCTATTTACTGTACTGCGGAGATCCACGCGGCGAATGCGTCGCTCACGTCGAATCTCTCGGAAGGGATCTGCATAGAAGGCCTGAATTCCGTTGAACTGACAGACTGTGATCTCACGGCAGACAACACACAGTGCAACGGCAATGCCACTTTCCTGGACAGTGTCATGATTTACCAGTCCATGTCCGGGGATGCGGCCGGCGGCACCGGCAGTTTCACGATGACGGGCGGAAGCCTCACCAGCAAAAACGGCCATGTCTTCCATGTGACCAATACGAGTGCGGTCATTAATCTTGAAAATGTCGAAATCATCAATGAAGATGACGGGAATGTCCTGCTCTCAGTCTGTGACGACGGCTGGAACGGAGGAAATAATGCAGCTGTCATCAA
>CACZTA010000334.1 GCA_902783935.1 uncultured Lachnospiraceae bacterium
GATCCGCTGCAGGTTTTCCCCGATCGTGTCGCGGATTTCGGCAAAGAGATCATATTCCAGGGTATAGAGCCGGTCCTGGGCGCCGAGAATCTTGTCCTCCAGCTCCTTCAGCTCCGGCGTCGTGTACCGCTCCCCGCCGGTCAGGGTCTGCTTCCGTATATAGTGGTCCGGGACTTTATCGCGGAAGGAATTCGACACTTCGATCACATAGCCGAAGACACGGTTGTATTTCACCTTCAGCGTGTGAATGCCGGTCGCCTCTTTTTCGCGGGCCTCGAGCTCCGCAAGCCACTGCCTGCCTTCCGTCCTCGCGCGCCTCAGTTCGTCGACTTCTTCGGAATACCCGTCCCGGATAATGCCGCCCTCCTTCATGGCAAGCGGCGGATCATCGTTTATGGAGCGCCGGATGAGATCCGTCAGATCATCGAGCGTGTCCATTTCCTCCCGGAAGCGCGAAGTCATCCCTGACGGGAATTCCGACATGAGCATCCGGATGTGCGGCAGCATTTCCATGGAAGACATGAGCGCCGTCAGGTCGCGCGGATTGGCGCTCCTGTAGCTGATCCGCCCGACGAGCCGCTCGAGGTCGTAGACGGGATTCAGGTATTCCCGCAGTTCCTCGGAGGAGATCTCGTTCCGGAAAACCGCGTCGACCGCATCCAGGCGCTCCCGGATCATTCCGCTGTCGATCAGCGGCTGTTCGATCCACTTCCGGAGGAGGCGGGCGCCCATGGCCGTCTTCGTCCGGTCGAGCACCCATAAGAGTGAGCCCCTCTTCTGCTTGTCGCGCAGCGTCTCCGTGAGCTCCAGGTTCCTCATGGTCTGCGTCCCGAGCACCATCGAGGCGTCGGTCCGGTAAGCCGTCAGCGAATTAATATGGCTGAGGTCATTCTTCTGCGTCTCAAACAGGTAGAGCAGAAGGCCGCCCGCGGCGCAGATCCCGCACGGATACTCGCGGATTCCCAGGCCGTCCAGCGTAGCGGTACGGAAATGATCCTTCAGCGTCATCTCGCAGAGCGCATCGTCAAAATAGCGGTCATCGAGCGTGCTGACATAGATGCCGAGCCGGGTTTTCAGGTCCTGCGTATCGAGCCCGGAGATCAGTGCCGTCTCGTTGCAGATCAGTTCGGAGGGCATGATTTTCGAGAGCTCGTCCATGAGTTTTGACAGGCTGTCCGCTTCCGTCATCAGGAATTCACCCGTCGAAACATCCGCCGACGCGATGCCGAACCGGTCATCCGTGGAGACGACAGCCGTCACGAAACGGTTCCGCCCCTCATCCCCTACATCCATCACGAGGTTGGTGCCGGGCGTCACGATCCGCGTCACTTCGCGCTTAACAAGCCCTTTCGCGAGCTTCGGGTCCTCGACCTGGTCGCACACCGCCACCTTGTAGCCGAGCTTCACAAGCCTCGTGATATACGTGTCCACGGCATGAAAAGGCACCCCGCACATCGGGGCGCGCTCAGGCAGGCCGCAGTCTTTTCCGGTCAGGGTCAGCTCCAGCTCTTTTGAAACGACGACCGCATCGTCGAAAAACATCTCGAAGAAATCGCCGACGCGGTACATCAGTATGCAGTCTTTATTTGCCTCTTTGGTCGAGACATATTCCTGCATCATGGGTGATAATGCCATTTAATCCATCCTCTCGCCGAAATAATAGAATCCTCTGCAGTCGTGAAGCCTGACGGGGATGATCTGCCCGATATCCTTTTCACTGCCGGGCAGGTGAACGGTCAGGTTCTGGGAAATCCGCCCGGAGACATAGCCCGGTTCCTTGTTGACTTCTTCCACAAGCACATCCATGACGCTGTTCAGGAACCGGCCGGACGCGGCTTCACCGCTTTTCTTTACAACCTCGAGCAGGCGTTCAAACCGCTCGTGGACGATGCCGTCCGGGACCTGGTCTTCCATCGCCGCGGCGGGCGTCCCGGTCCGCTTCGAGTAGATGAAGGTGAACGCGCTGTCAAAGCCGACCTCCTCCACGAGGCTCAGCGTATCCGCAAAATCCTGCTCCGTCTCCCCCGGAAAGCCCACGATCAGGTCCGTCGTGAGGGAAATGTCCGGAACCGCCTCCCGGATTTCCCTGACCAGGCTCAGGTAGGTCTCCCGGGTGTAGTGCCGGTTCATGCGCCGGAGAATCTCCGTGCTGCCCGACTGCACGGGCAGGTGAAAATGGCGGCAGACCTTCGGCGTCTCCGCGATCGCCGTGATGAGGTCACGGGACAGGTCCTTCGGGTGGGAGGTCATAAACCGGATCCGCTCTATTCCGTCAATTTTCGCCGCTTCTCTCAGAAGCGAAGCGAAAGACACCGGCGTTTCCAGCGTCTTGCCGTAGGAATTCACGTTCTGGCCGAGGAGCATGATCTCCTTTACGCCGTCATCCGCCAGCGTCCGGATCTCGCGGAGAATATCTTCCGGCCTCCGGGACCGCTCGCGCCCGCGGACATACGGGACAATGCAGTAGCTGCAGAAATTATTGCAGCCGAACATAATATTCACGCCGGATTTAAAGGCGTACTTCCTGCTCAGCGGCAGGTTTTCGACGATGACATCCGTCCCTTCCCAGAGGTCAATCACCCGTTTCCGCTCCGTCAGAACGCGGTACAGGAGCTCCGGAAATGTAAACAGGTTGTGGGTGCCGAAAATCAGGTCCACGACCGGATAGCTCCGCCGGATCTTTTTGACGATCTGTTCTTCCTGCATCATGCAGCCGCAGAGGCCGACGACCAGGTCCGGCCGCTTCTTTTTCAGGCCGACCAGGCGGCCGAGGCGGCCGTACACATGCTGGTCCGCATTTTCCCTGACCGTGCAGGTATTATACAGGATGAAATCCGCATCCAGTTCATTCTCCGTGTCTTCAAAGCCCGCTTCGGCGAGGATCCCCCTCAGCTTCTCCGAGTCCCTGGCATTCATCTGGCAGCCGAACGTGACGACCGAAGACTTCAGCCGTCTCCCGTGCGCCCTCTCAATCGTCTCCAGTGCTTCCCTGGCCTTTTCAATATATTCTTTTTCGCGGACTTCCCACTTCCGGTTCTCCGCGTCTCTCTCTTCCGCCGTTTTTCTGATATCCGTCAAACCTTTTTCCTCTTTTTACTCTGCCGGCAGGTCGTAGCCGAGATGCTCGTACGCGGAGGCGGTCACTACCCGGCCCCGCGGCGTCCTCATAATAAACCCCGTCTTCAGGAGATACGGCTCGTAAACATCCCCGATCGTACCGGCGTCCTCGCCGATCGCGGACGAGAGCGTATCCAGGCCCACAGGGCCGCCCCCGAACTTTACGATCATCGTCTCGAGAATGTCCCTGTCCAGCTTTTCGAGCCCGAACTGGTCCACCTCGAGGAGGTCCAGCGCATCGGCGGCCACCGCCGCGGTGATCCCGCCGTCATAGCGGACCATGGCAAAATCGCGCACTCTCTTCAGGAGCCGGTTTGCGAGGCGGGGCGTCCCGCGCGACCTTCTCGCGAGCTCCCGGGCGCCTTTATCGTCGATCTCCACATTCAGCTTCTGTGCCGTATGAAGAATAATCTGCTCAAGCTCGGGCACGGAATAATAATCCAGATGCCCGACGACGCCGAAGCGGTCTCTTAAGGGTGCCGTCAGCATGCCCGGCCTCGTCGTCGCACCGACCAGCGTAAACGGAGGCAGGTCGAGCCGGATCGAGCGGGCTGTCTGCCCCTTCCCGATCACGATATCGATCGCATAGTCCTCCATCGCCGGATAGAGCACCTCTTCGACCTGCCTGTTCAGGCGGTGGATCTCATCGACGAACAGAATGTCCCCGGGCTGCAGATTGTTGAGAATCGCGGCGATCTCGCCCGGCTTCTCAATCGCCGGCCCGGATGTGACCTTCAGGTTCGTTCCCATCTCATTTGCGATAATCCCCGCAAGTGTCGTCTTCCCGAGTCCGGGAGGTCCGTAGAACAGGACGTGGTCGAGTGCGTCGCCGCGCATCTTCGCCGCTTTCATATACACCTGCAGGCTGTCCTTGATTTTTTCCTGGCCGATATAATCCCGGAGCCGCTGCGGCCGGATGCTGTCCGACGCTAGGATGCGGTCTTCCCCGGTCTCGGCTGTCCCTGTCACGATCTGTCTCGCCATAGATTCTTCTTTTTCTCCCGCTTATAAAATCAACTCCGGATCTGCCTGAGAATCAGATCAGTGCCTTCAGTGCCGCCTTGATGAGCGCTTCCGTCCCGGCATCCGGATCAGACTGCACTGCATTCCGGACAGCCCTGTACGCTTCCGAATTTGTGTATCCGAGGGCTGTCAGTGCAAGGACGGCCTCCCGCCCGGCGTCACCTGCGGCTTCCTGTGCGGCCGCTTCGGTATGCTGCGCCTTCTTCTCAAACGCATCTTCCAGGCTCAGCTTGTCCCTCAGTTCGAGGATCACTTTCTGGGCCGTCTTTTTCCCGATCCCCGGCGCCCTGGCGATGCCCGCCGCGTCATCGGACAGGACGGCGAAGCGCAGATCGTCCGCATTCATGACGGACAGTATCCCGAGCGCCCCTTTCGGGCCGATGCCGCTTACCCCGAGCAGGAGCCGGAACAGGTCAAGGTCATCCTGCGTAAGAAAGCCGTACAGCTGCATTGCGTCCTCGCGCACGGCAAAATAGGTATAGATCCGCTCTTCGCTTCCTTTTCTGACCGCGTCGGCGACGCTGGCCGGCACAAACACCCGGTAACCCATGCCGCCGTGGTCGATGATCAGGCTGTCAGGCCGGACTTCTTCGATTATTCCGGTAATATATGCAATCATAAAGGCCCTCTTCTTATGCCGGAGGCATGCGCTTAAAGGAGACTTACTCCTTAGTATACGTCAAAAATCCGTCCGGATACAGTGCATTTTATGGTATACTCTCTTCACAAAAAACAGGAAGGTACTGCCGATGAAAACAAACAGCTTCCAGATCCGCCCTCTGTCAGACAGCCTTCAGAGCAGCGATGGCACCGTCATCCTCGATATCACCGCGACCGGC
>CACZTA010000335.1 GCA_902783935.1 uncultured Lachnospiraceae bacterium
GCTCTTGTGGGCCTCGGATTATGCATCATGGAATCAAGCATCTGCGTCGCCGTGATGACGATCTTTCCTCTCCGCAGGGCCGAGCGGATGATCTGCTTCTGGATCAGCGGCACTTCTTCGAGAGGAACCTCCACGCCCAGGTCGCCGCGCGCTACCATCACGCCGTCACAGATGTCGAGGATTTCTTCGATATTCCTGACGCCCTGCATATTCTCGATCTTGGCAATCACCTGCATTTTACTGTTATGAGCATCGAGAATGCTGCGCACCTCCCGGATATCGTCCGCGCTTCTTGTAAAAGAACACGCGATGAAATCATATCCGAGGCGGCAGCCGAACTCGATATCCGAGCGGTCCTGCTCACTGATGAACGGCATCGACAGGTCGCAGTCCGGGACATTTATTCCCTTTTTATCCGACACTTTCCCGTCATTCAGGACCGTACAGACGATCTCCGTCCCTTCGACCTTCTGTATTTCTAGGCCGATCAGGCCGTCATCAATCAGGATGTGGCCGCCGGGCTGAACGTCGGAAGGCAGGTCCGGATAGGAAATGGCCGCCCGGTGCTCATCTCCCTCGATCTGTTCCGTCGTGAGCGTAAAGGTCTGACCCCTCTTCAGCTCGGCCTTGCCGCCGCGGAAATTCCTGAGCCGGATCTCCGGGCCTTTCGTATCCATCAGCGTGCCGATCGGCAGATTCATCGATATGCGCAGCTTCCGCAGGCGCTGGAATTTCGCCTCATGTTCCTCATGTGTACCGTGGGAAAAGTTGAACCTGGCAATATTCATCCCTGCCCGGATCAGTTCCCTCAGCATCTCTTCGCTTTCACTTGCCGGCCCGATCGTACAGATAATCTTTGTCTTCCGCATGTTATTCCTCCCTTACATTACATTCTGACAGCTGCTCTCATTCCCCTTCTTCCGTATAGTCTTCTGAATAGTCTTCATCGTATGCATGACCGGACAGCTTTGCGTCTATGCGCCGGGCCGCCTCCCCTTCCGCGACCGTCGGCTGATAATTATTATAATCCTGCGCCGATGTCACACGCACGGGGATAAACCGGTAATCCGGCTCATTTCCGTCCAAAACACCGTCCGTAAAAGTAAACGTCTGCTGATAGATCGCCGAATCCATGTCATATGGCATGAGGTTTCCCCCAAAGCAGAAATTGCCGAGGCTGTATAAGATCATCTTCCCGTTGTAGATTTCCGTCCCCTGCAGCACGTGCGGGTGATGGCCGATGACGAGATCCGCCCCGTGGTCAATCGCGCTGTGCGCCAGCGCGTACTGAATATCGGTCGGTTCGTACGATTTTTCGTCGCCCCAGTGGAAGCTGCAGATGATGAGCTGCGCACCTTCCTGTTTTACATATTCCAGCTGCCTGATCAGGAGATCTTCTATGCCCATCTCTTCGTACAGTTCGAGAAGCCCGATGAGTCCGACTTTGATGCCGTTCACATCCATAACTATGCTTCTGTCATAGCCGAAGTTCCTGATTCCGGCTTCATCCAGCGCAGCTTTTGTGTCTTCAAAACCCTGCTCCCCGTAATCAAAGCTGTGGTTGTTGGCAAGGTTTGCGGCTTCCACACCCGATCCGGTCAGGATCTGCGTATACGATGCAGGCCCTTTAAAGGCGAACCTGTTTTCCGTCCGGTCCTCTGATTCCGTGAGCGTCCCCTCGAAATTGACGATCGTCAGGTCGTCCGATGTAAAAATATCCCGGACATTGTCAAAGAAATAATCCGGGCCGTATGTATCATACGCCTCCGTGAAGCTCATGTCGTATTCCGCGTTGCTGTCTCTTGCAAGCGTGCAGTCGCCGACACAGGTCACCGTGACTGCCGTCGCGACCGGCTCCGGCTCCGGCGTGATCACGGCAGCCGGACTTTCGGCAGCAGAAGCCGGCATATTCCCGTCCGTCTCCGTCATCTGCAGACCGGAAGCCTGAAGTGCCCCGTTTCCGGCCGCGGCGGTCTCTCCGGACAATTCTTCCCGCACAGCCTGTCCTTCAGTGCTCCCCTTCTGTCCCGCCATGCGGAAGACGGCTGTCACGAACAGCGTGACCAGCAAGGCAGCCGCAACAGCGGAAGCTGCCCCGGCGAGTATCATCTGTGCGCGGACGATCGGACCTCCCCTCCTCCAGCGCCTGCGTATTTTCCGGTAAAGCGGGCGGCGCTTCCGCCTTCTGCCGCGGGAGCGCCGCCCGGACGGCCGTCTCTGCTCTCTCATCTCAGGCCCCTCTACATAAGCAAACAGGTGAACATAATCATACCGTCTTTCCAGGACACACTGATACCGCCGTTGTACTGATGGCAGATGCTCTCCGCAATCGAAAGACCGATCCCGAAACCGCCCCTGTCAACATTGTGCGCCTGGTCCTCTCTGTAAAAGCGCTCAAAGAAACGGCTGTAATCGACATTGGCCCCTTCCGCGTAAGAATTCGAGATGACAAGACGGACCTGCCGGCCCTTTTTCGGGGCATCCAGCGTCACTTCCACCCTGCCTTTTTCGTCGCAGTACTTAAATGCATTGTCAATCAGGAGGGATGTCAGCTGCCGGATCTTGCTCTCATCGGCAATCATCCGGATATCCGGCGGAATGTTCTGGACCAGCTCTTTTTTGTCCTGCTGCGCGAGCGATTCGTAGGGCGAGACCGTCTCGGATACGCACCGCGAGACATCGATCTCCGCCATCTCGGACCTGTCTTCCTGTTCCTGCGCCCTGGCGATCATGACCAGATTCTGGACCAGTCCGTTCAGACGGTCAACCTGGCGCATCGTGGACTGCGTCCACTCGCTTTCGCCGTTAATCATTTCCTCGATTTCCGTGTTGGCGCGGATGACCGCCAGCGGCGTCTTCAGCTCATGGGAAGCGTTCGTCACGAACTGCTTCTGGCGCCTCAGGTTTTCGATCTCCGGACGGATGATCCGGTTGGAAAACAGGATCACCAGCAGGAATGCAACGGAGAGGCAGCCGAAGGACATCCACATCGTCAGATGGATAACCCGCCTGTTGGCGCTGATCTGTGACTGGCAGTTCAGGAAGACGGCGATGCAGCGTCCGTCTTTCATCTCTTCAGTCTTCCAGTAATAGTACCCGTCCCTGCCGTACCCGAAGCGCTTCCTCCTGATGGCTTTCCCGGCCATGTTCCGTGCATCCGTTTCCGTGAGCTGCGCCACATGTTCCGTGCGGGTCTCGGAGACCGTACTTTTGTCGCTTTCATAGATGACCGAAAAGTAACGCGCGGAATACCGGAACTCGGGAGAAAAATCCTCAAACTGCTCGCCGCTGTTTCCGTTCGTAATCCGCCCGTCCGGAAAAGGTTCTCCCCCGTGCTCCGTAATATAGTCGAGCATTCTGTGAATGCTGAGGTTCGTCACGACGGAATTGGCCGCATTAATTGAAAGCCCCATCGCCAGCATGACCAGAAAAAAGGTCGCTGTGGAGGTCACAATAATCTTCCATCTCAGGCGCCGGATCGCAGAGGCATTCATGAAAGGCCTTCCTCCAGACAGAAACTCCCGCCGCGCTCACCGCTGATGACGGTCCGCGAATTAACCGCGATAAGCTTGCCTCTCAGATAAGAGATATAGAGCCACACGGCTTCGGGATTTGCTTCAGGGTCATGTTCCCACACGTGGTCAAGCAGATATTCCGTATCCAGCTCATGGCCCACGTTCATCATGAGCGTCTTCATCAGTTCAAACTCACGGATCGACAGGCGGACCGAATTCTGCGAACTCAGTTCAAACCGGTCTGCATTCAGCCGGATATCCGCATAGACGAGTTCCTCCCCGCTGTACGCACTGTGTCTCCTCGTGAGCGCCCGCACCCTGGCCAGCAGTTCCTGCATGGCAAACGGTTTGGTCAGATAATCGTCGGCGCCGGCATCCAGGCCGGTCACCCTGTCGTCCACTTCCGCCCTGGCCGTCAGCAGGAGGACGGGCGTCAGGATATTCTGTGCGCGCAGGTCTCTCAATACCGCCAGGCCGTCTTTTTTCGGCATCATGATATCGAGAATGATCATATCGTAGCTCTCGGTTCCCAGCATCTCTGATGCCGCCTCACCGTCAAAGACAGCATCTACCTCAAAATCATTCCGCTCAAGGACCGCCGTCAGGGCCCTGTTCAGATCCCGCGTATCTTCTGCAAGTAATATTTTAATCATCATCTTCACCCGGAAGGCTTACTGAATGCGCCTTCCTCAAAAATCATATCCCTGATCGTCTGCATGGAAATATCCGTCGATGCCAGCTCATCGGCACATCGCTTCAGTTCGCTGATAATCAGACTGTCCTCGGCCCGTCCGCTCCTGTTTTTATAGCGCATCTGATGCTCGAGGGCCGCCCAGGTATCCATGGAGATCGTGCGGAGCTGCACTTCGACAAAGAATCCGTCCGCCAGAAGCGTCATGTGGTAGCTTCGGTATCCGTTCCGCTTGGCTTTCTTTAAATAATCCTTTTCCCGCACAACCGTATATCCGCTGACATCCGCCAGGTAATCCCGGATCCCGTAGATCTCCTTGAGGAACTGGCATACGACACGGACTCCGATGGCGTCCTTGATCTCCGTCAGGGCTGTCTCCTGCGTAAACGGAAGGCCTCTGCGAGTGCACTTGTCCCGCATGCTGGCATCTGTTTTGATTCTGGAGAGACAGTGCTCGACCGGGTCATCGCCGTGCACGGCTTTCCTGATCTTCCTGTATTCACTGACAGCCTCCAGCACGCCGTCGAGAGCGGCCTGCATGCGCGGAAGCTTGTCTCCGTAAATCGTATATTCGTTTTCCGCCGGTTTCGAGTCCGGGGACTGTACATGATCCTTCAGCTCCGGCTCCGCCGGCGCTGTCTCCTTCAGGGTATTCACAGCATCTCATGCCTTTCTGTCTGCAATAATCCGGCGGCATCCATGCCGTCGTCCGTGCCGCCGCGTCACGATCCGCAGCGCGTTTTCGGCAAATATGTCCAATCCTCACCGGCTGTCACCGCGGCAGCTAAGCAAATTATACCAGAGTATTGTGAACAAATGAAGACTTGACAGCCGCCGGCTTCGGAAAAGCTTGCTTTTGAAAATCCGTTCGTATATAATATCCGGGTATGGATGCAGATATGAGATTCATGCGCGAGGCGGTCCGTCAGGCAAAAAAAGCCTACGCCATTCAGGAGACCCCCATCGGATGCGTGATCGTTTATGAAGGCAGGATCATTGCCCGGGGCTACAACCGGCGCAGTACGGATCATAACCCGCTGGCCCACGCCGAGCTGACCGCGATCCGGAAAGCGGCGAGGGTGATCGGCGACTGGCGGCTCGAGGGCTGTACGATTTATGTGACGCTGGAGCCGTGCCCCATGTGTGCGGGCGCCATCGTCCAGGCGAGGATCCCGGAGTGCGTGATCGGCTGTATGAATCCCAAAGCCGGGTGTGCCGGTTCCGTCACGGACCTGCTCCGTATGGACGGTTTCAACCACCGCGTCCTTGTCCGGACAGGCATCATGGAAGAAACCTGCAGCACCCTGATGAAAGAATTCTTCAGAGAGCTGCGCGAAAGCGCGAAAGCGAAAAAACTGAAAAACATGGAGATGTAGCGAAGTGGCCATAACGCGGTGCACTCGAAATGCATTTGTCGGCTTATACCCGGCACCAGGGTTCGAATCCCTGCA
>CACZTA010000336.1 GCA_902783935.1 uncultured Lachnospiraceae bacterium
AGGGACGGCGCCGCTGTCATCAGGAGCCGGGTCGGCCTCTCCGCAGAAGCCCACGTGATTACGCCCGGCCAGAGCATTGCCGAAGAATTCAGGCGCGCCGGGTCTCACGATGTCATCATCGCAGATGAGAGCCAGTTTTTCACCCCCGCCCAGATCGATGAACTGAGGGAACTGGTCGACAGCGAAGACCTGCCGGTTCTCTGCTTCGGTCTCCGTACGGACTTCATGACACATTTCTTCCCCGGGTCCATGCGGCTGATGGAGCTGGCGGATTCCGTCACGGAAATCAAAACCATCTGCGCCTGCGGAAGTAAAGCGACCGTAAATGCCCGGATCAGTGAAGACGGTCATGTGATTACGGAAGGCTCCCAGGTTTTTCTGGGCGGAAATGACAGCTATACGGCCATGTGCCACAAATGCTGGAAGCAGGCGATCCGGACAGGTTCGCCCGTCATCCATCCTGTCTGACATCAGCGCATTTTTATACCCCGCCGGAAGGCGGGGTATAATCATTGTCCTGTTTGGTTTTAATCATTATGATGGCGGAGCTGCCAGCGGACACGCTGAATCAGCATGTCGAGCGCCACTTCGTTATATCCGCCGTCAGGAATAATCACATCTGCCTGCCGCTTGCTCGGCTCGACAAACTGTTCGTGCATCGGCTTGACGGTGACAAGGTACTGGCTGATTACACTGTCCAGCGATCTTCCCCTGTGATTGACATCTCTCTGGATTCTGCGAAGGATCCGTACATCCGCATCCGTGTCGACGAACACCTTGATGTCCATCAGGTCGCAGAGCTCTTTCTCGGCAAAAATCAGGATCCCTTCCAGAACAATCACCGGCGCCGGCGTCACTTCGACATACTCTTTCGACCGGTTGTGCACCGTATAATCATAAACCGGCATCTGAACCGGATTCCCGAGCTTCAGCTGGCGGATATGCTCGCACAGAAGATCTGTATCAAACGCATTCGGGTGATCATAATTCAGCTTCGTGCGCTCTTCGTATGTCATATCGTCGTGGCTTTTGTAATAGTTATCGTGTCTCAGGATACTGACTTCATCTGATCCGAAGCATTCCACCAGTTTATTGGCCAGCGTGGTCTTCCCGCTTCCGCTCCCTCCTGCGATTCCGAGCAGAATATTTCCCATAACGTCCCGCTTCCTTTCCCCGTTTTTACCTGCTGTTGCTGTTTCCTGCGATCTGCCGGTTATTTTACCGGATCCGGTTCAAACTTGTAGCCCATCCCCCAGATCGTTTTGATCAGATTTCCTTTATCTCCCATTTTGCTGCGCAGTTTTTTAACATGGGTATCAATGGTCCTGGCATCCCCGAAGTAGTCATAATTCCATACTGCGTTCAGGATTTTTTCTCTCGACAGGGCAATTCCCTTATTCTCGACAAAATAGGAAAGCAGCTCAAACTCTTTAAATGACAGTTCAACCGGGCGTCCGTCAATCGTCACCTGATGAGCGGTTTTATCAATCCTTATCCCTGAGGATTCCAGGACTTCCTCATTTCCGTGTGCGCCGGACCGTCTCAGGACTGCGTCGACTCTCGCCACAAGGATCTTCGGGGAAAACGGCTTTGAAATATACTCATCCACGCCGAGATTAAAGCCGAGAAGCTCATCCCGCTCATCTCCTCTCGCCGTGAGCATGATGATAGGCACCCTCGAGTACTGCCTGATCTCACGGACTACCTGCCAGCCGTCCATCTTCGGCATCATGACATCAAGAAGAATCAGTGCAATCTCTTTGTCCGCAAAAAATTTGTCAACCGCTTCTTCGCCGTCTGATGCTTCAATAACCTGGTAGTTCTGTTTCTCCAGAAAGTCCCGCACAAGTTTTCTCATCCGGCTTTCGTCATCTACGATCATTACCTTCAGTTTATCCATAATGGTCCTCCTGCTCTCCGTCCAAATCAGTATGCCAGCTTTTTCATCGATACCAGATGGTATTTTTCTCCTTCCAGCACAAAAGCTGTCAGATGCCTGCCGAAGACACATCCCGTGTCAATGCAGAGAAATCCGCGGTCAGGCAGGGAATACTCCACCTCATAATCCAGCTCCGCCGGCGTTCCGTCCGGCATAAACCAGAACGGGGCTTTCATGGGCGTATGTCCGCCGACCGCAAACCTGCCGGAATAAGACCCGTACGTGACACTCCTGTCCCACAAAAGTACTTCCGGATCATTTTCCTCCGGATGCTCCGAGACAAGTCCGGCATGGACGCCGATAAAGTCTTTGCACTCATAATACAGCGGCGTTTCGCGCAGCAGGTCTGCCGCCTCCTCAATCCCTTCCCCGTGTTTCTTAAAAGACTCGATTGTTTTCAGCCCGCCGTTCAGCGCCCAGAGCTGTGCGCCGATCCGCTTGTCCACATAATCCAGAAGAAACTGGTCATGGTTCCCGCGCACCAGCACAAACCGGTCTTTCATTTCTTCGGACAGTTTCCTGACAAACCTGAATACTTCATAAGACGAAGTCCCTCTGTCAAACAGGTCCCCAAGGACAATCAGCCGGTCTTCTTCCCTGTCCATTCCGGCTTTTCTCAGAAGAGCTGAAAATTCACGGCTGCAGCCGTGTATGTCAGCGACCACGATTGTTTTCATATCTGCTCAAAGTCTCCCCGGAACTTCTGCCGCAAAGATACAGCAACCGTCACCCTGAAGGAGGGTGACGGCTGCATATGACCAACCAGTTATGATCTGACGGTTTTTTGCAACCGCTCTTTTTCCCGGTTATTCACCGGACCCGTTTTTTCTGAATTTGCTGAGCGTATATTTTATATCTGCCTCTCTCTCAACATCCCTGATCGCCTCTTCCCCTGCGTAGCGGGCAATCGTCCTGCGCAGTCTCCTGTGCTTCCGGCTCTCAACGCCTGTCATAATAAACATGAGGATGATCAGCAGAAGCAGCACGGGAACGCCGATAAACGGAGCCACATAGACCGTCTCGATCTGCATCGCATCCGCGACGACCAGCGCGTCGCCCTGTGCATTACTCACGCGGTGCCCTCTTACGAGCAGACGGTGTGTATTAATACCGTATGGCGTACAGGTCACAAGCGTACAGTAGTCTTTTCCTTTTTCGATCTGCAGGTCAGACAGGTCCGTCGGCTCCACGACCCGGATCTGGTCCACCTGGTATGTGACGGTCCTGTTGAGGACAGTGATGGTAAATGTATCGCCCGTCACCAGTTTATCGATATCCGTAAAGAGCCTGGCACTCGGAAGGCCTCTGTGTCCGGACACGACGCAGTGTGAACTCTCCCCGCCGACAGGCAGACTCGTCCCGACGAGATGACCGATCGCGATCTGCAGAACCGCATCGTCTGTTCCGTGGTAAACAGGCAGCTTCACATCGATCTTCGGAATATCAATATAGCCCATAATACCCGAATCGTTGATATTCAGCTCTTTCATATATGCCTTCGTCAGTTTTTCGTCAGGGTTCCAGACGATGCCCGTCTTACCGAGCCTGGCATTGTATTCATCGGCAGATGCCAGAATC
>CACZTA010000337.1 GCA_902783935.1 uncultured Lachnospiraceae bacterium
CATATTCCCGTTCCACAGCGAAGCGGACGTGCTGTTCAACTCGTTCCATGTGTATGAGATATCGGTGCTGAAGAAATACGCGGATCCGCTCCTCGCAAAGGTCTCAGTGGATGACCCGGTTTACATGGAAGCCCTGAGGATGAGGATGTTCCTGGGATTCTTCGATGAGATCGACGACGACACGTACATACCGGTAAATTCGATCATAAGGGAATTCATAGGCGGAAGCATCTTTGTGGACTGACAAGCGCCGTGTCATAAGATAATAATATGTAAGGAAAAGGGGACTGCCGACCGGCAGTCCCCTTTGATGTGCATGATGGTCCGTGCTTTACAGCTCTGCCTTCCAAAGGCCGTGAAGTGTGCAGTATTCGTAAACCGCAACCGGTGTTTCGCCTTCAGCTACCGCGAAAACTGCTTCCGGTTTGTCTTCCGGAGTGAGATAAGCCATGTGGAGGGCTTTGTCTGTTTCCAGAATTATGTTGGTGATGAAATGCACGTCTGTCATCGGATGCTCAACGCTTCCGACTTTAACTTCGATAACGGAACCGTTTACCGTGACTGCGGGAACGTGTTTTTCTTTTGCGGCGTCAACGGTGTTGGCCTCGAGAAGGTCCATCGGCTGTCCGCAGCATGACGGATCGCAGTGTCCTTTATGTCCCATAACGACTACTGTTCCGCATTTTGAACATTTGAAAAGTTTAAGCATAGTTTTCCTCCTTATATTTCAAATTGTGCCTTAAGCATACAACGCGTTGCGGGTGTAGTCAACAGAGCTTGCAGACCCATTTTCGGCAGCCGGCTTCGCAAAGCAGCCGCGCACTGTAATTTTCAGAAAGTTACAACTATAATATTTGTTTAATAAATGTCAATTATCGTATTGAATTGGGCTCGCAAATATGATAATCTTTTGACAGTTATTTTTTTATCACAATTAAATTGGGTCTTTATGCGATAAAATCGGGAAATTTAGTTGCCATGTGCCTTGCAGTGCCGTTAAAAATACGGGAAATCAATACAGAAACACAGGAAGCCTTAGTAGAGCGTGACGGAGTCAGCCGGACGGCGAGGATAGACCTCATCGAGGATCCGAGGATAGGGGATTACGTCATGGTCCACGCGGGCTTTGCTATTGAGAAGGTGGATGAGGCACAGGCGCTAGAGGATCTCGAAACGTTTGACGAATTCGAGCAGGCGATGAGAGAGATCGCAGCATCGGTAGAGGCCAGAGCCGCAGCAAAGGAAGGCAGCCTGTCATGATACGGATCATGGAGGTTTGCGGCACTCACACGATGGAGATCGCGAGAGCTGGCATCAAGAAAATGCTGCCGGAGGACGTGAAACTCATCTCGGGACCGGGATGTCCCGTGTGTGTGACACCGCAGGAGACGATAGACGCTGCGCTCGGTCTTGCGGATGACCCTGACGTGATAATAACCACATACGGCGACATGATGCGTGTCCCGGGTTCCGAGAAAGGTAACGATCTCAGGAGAAAACGGGCGGGCGGATCGGATGTGAGAGTCGTATACTCGCCGATGGACAGCCTCGGCATCGCCGCGGAGAATCCGGACAAGCAGATCGTGTTTCTGGGAGTGGGATTTGAGACAACGGCTCCGGGAACGGCGCTCACGGTAGGTGCGGCGGAGAAGGCCGGTCTGAAAAACTTCAGCGTCTTTTCGATGCTGAAAACGGTAGAGCCGCCGATCAGGCTGCTCGCGGAAGATCCGGAGTTCGCGGTAAACGGGTTTCTTTGTCCGGGGCATGTAGCTGTGATAATCGGTGAAGCCGGACTCAAATTCATACCGGAGGAACTCGGCATCCCGGCGGTGATCGCGGGATTCGAGCCGGAAGAGATACTGCGCGCGGTCACGATGCTCGCGAGGCAGATCAGTAAAGGCGAACCCAGGCTCGAAAACGCGTATGCGAGAGTGGTAAGGCCTGAAGGAAATAAAAAAGCCCTGGAAGCTATAGAGAGATATCTCGTAAAGCGGGACGATCTCTGGCGAGGGATGGGCATAATAGAACAAAGCGGGCTCGGGATCAAAAAAGAGTTCGCGGAGTACGACGCAGAGGCAAAGTTCGGTATACGGATCGAGCCGTCCGGACGAAGGACCGCCTGCCGCTGCGGAGAAGTAATAAGTGGAAAAATCGGACCGGAAGAATGTCCGCTTTTCGGATCGGCGTGCACCCCGGAAGATCCTGAGGGACCGTGCATGGTTTCATCGGAGGGCGCGTGCGCTGCTGCATATCATTACAGAGACGGAGGGATATAATGCAGGAGTATCGTAAATTTTATATCACAAAGGACGAGGTCGTCCCCACCGCGCAGAAAATGCGCGACAACGGTGTGATCCTGGCGATGATCCACGGATATCTGAATGACGACGGGAAACCGAATATCTCGTACGAATATCAGATAGAGGACAGGATCGAGTCCTACACGGTCGATGGTGAAGACACACTGCCGACCATTTCACACATCTATGATCTTGCGGCGCAGTGGCCTGAGCGCGAGATCTCGGAACTCATCGACATAACGTTCGAAGGACTCGACACTTCCAAGCGTCTCTTCATGCCTGAGTCCATGCTGGACGGACAGGGACAGATATTTGTCACGCCGATGGAAGAACTCATTAAAAATACTCAGGTACACGACGAGGAGGTTTAATCATGGGATACATAGTTCCGATAGGACCGTATCATCCGTCACTGGAAGAACCTGTTCACGCAAGACTTCATACAGAGGGCGAGATCATTACGGATTCCGAGATTTTCATCGGATACAACCACCGCGGCATTGAGAAGCTCGCGATGCAGAAAAACATCATCCAGACGCTCGTCATGGTTGAGCGCGTATGCGGTATCTGCTCGCATTCGCACGCCATGACATTCGCGATGACATGCGAGAGCATCGGCGAAGTCAAAGTGCCCAAGCGCGGCCAGTACATCCGCGTAATCATCGCGGAGCTCGAGAGACTTCACTCTCATTTCCTCTGGCTCGGCATCGCTCTCCACATCATCGGACACGATTCGCTCTTCATGCATTCGTGGGACGACAGAGAGCTTTGTATGGACGCTCTGGAAGAACTCACGGGCAACCGCGTAAACTACGGTATGGTCACATACGGCGGAGCGAGACGCGACATCACGCCCGTTCAGTCTGACACAGTTCTCAAGATCCTGAACAAGCTGGAAGATCTGAACAAAAGGCTCATCGACTTCTGCATGGCAGACAAGACTGTAGCGCTCAGAACACAGGGTGTAGGCGTCCTCACAACAGAAGACGCTCTCAGGATCGGAGCCATCGGTCCTCACGCGAGAGCATCCAACGTGCCCATCGACGTAAGAAAAGACGCTCCGTATTCGTGCTATGACGAGTTCGATTTCGAAAAGGCCGTATACCCGACAGGCGACGTATTTGCCCGCGTAGTCGTACGTCTTCTCGAGAACATCGAATCCATTAAGATCATCCGTCAGGCTCTGGCAAACCTGCCCAAGGGCCCGATCAACCTCGGCAACAAGATCCCCAAGATCAAGCCGGGAGAATACATGAACCGTCACGAGGCTCCGCGCGGACAGCTTTCCTACAAAGTCGTCACGAACGGAACCGACAAAGTCAAGCGCGTATCGATCCACGTTCCGACGTTCAAGAACGCGCCGACCATCCCGACAATGCTCAAAGGCAACTCTGTTGCGGACGCGGGTCTCATAATCGCCAGCATCGACCCGTGCTTCTCCTGCATGGACAGATAAAAATGCATGAGCTGTCTATAGTAGAAGGCATTCTCGGCGCGGTACTGCCGCAGGTCGAGAAGCACGGCGGCGGAAAGATCATCTCGATAAAACTCATGATGGGTGAGATGGCAGGAATAATTCCGTCGTGCGTGGAAGAGTATTTCGGGCTGATGTCAACAGGCACCATAGCGGAAGGCGCGCGGCTGGACATGGTAAAAGTCCCCGTTGCCATCAGGTGCAATGATTGCGGCTATGAGGGCGGAGTCGAAAGACACAGATACATCTGCCCGAGCTGCGGAAGCGCGAATTTCAGGATAACCGCCGGGAGAGATTTTTACATCGACTGCGTTGAAGTCGAGTAAGGCGGTACTGAAATCATATATTGAAAAACTTAATGGTGTCCCTAGGGACAACGTATCGGAAAAAGAGGTGAACATGTGAAAAAAACTAGTGTAGCAGGAGTGACCTCGACAGCCATTGTATGTTATTTGTTCTGGCTGTTCATTACAGGTCAGATAGTGGATATTTTCCGGGGGAAAGCATCCGCTCAGGTCCTGATCGTAGGCGCAATAGTCGCGATCGGCGCGGCCATTTTCAGCTCGCGTTTCTTTATCCATGAAAAAGCCGGATTCCTTTGGAACCCCGCGAGACTGCTCAATCTGATCGCGTATTCGCTCGTGATCTTCCCGATCGAGCTCGTGAAGGCAAATGTAGACGTGGCGAAACGCGCGCTGTCCCCGAAGCTCCCGGTAAATCCGGGATTCGTGAAGATCCCGTCGAAAGTCAAGTCAGAATACGGACAGGCAATGCTTGCCGATTCGATCACTCTGACACCGGGAACGATCACGATGGATATCACTGAAGAGGATGGACAGACGAACTATTACATCCACTGGATCGATGTTGCGTCTGAAGATCCGCAGGAAGCCGGCGAGGCCATTAAAGGCACGCTGGAAAAATGGGTAAGGAGGATCTGGGAATGATTATGAACGAATTCGTATGGTTCGGGATCTGTTTCCTGGTCCTGGCCCTTTCGCTCCTCATCCGTCTCATCGGCGGACCGAGCGTAGTCGACAGAGCGATCGCAGCCGATGCTATCGACATCCTTGGCGATATGGCTCTGATCCTGTTCGCTCTTTACAGCGGCAGAAGCGTATTTCTTGATATAGCACTCGTCACAGCGGTACTCGGATTCATCGGATCCACTATCGTGGCGCGTTACCTGGAGGGCAAACTATGAGAATCGTAATAGACATACTGATCGTCATAAGCCTGTTCTTCGCGTTCGCGGGCACGGTGGGCATCATCCGTATGCCGGACGAATACTGCAGAATGCAGTCGAGCACGAACGTCGCGACTCTGGGCGTTGTCGGAGTCATCATCGGCGGACTGCTCTACTCGATAATTTATCTCGGAAATGTCAACATGGCCGTGAAGCTCGCGGTTATGGGACTCTTCTACATAATCACTAACCCGATAGCGGGACATGCTATTGCGAAAGGTGCGTACAAACACGGTGTGAAAGCCTGTGAACAGACGACCTGCGATCATTACGGAGAGGACATGGTGAAAGAATAATGAATATAGTATTTATCCTTAACCTACTGTGTGTGCTTGGTATCGTAATAACAGCAATCTGTGCCGTCGCTTTCAAGAATACGCTTTCATCCGTAATCGCGCTCGGTTCCACGGGAGCGTTCATGGGTCTCGAGTTCATACTTCTCCAGGCTCCTGACGTTGCGATCGCGGAAGTATCCGTAGGCGCGGTGCTGTCGACAGCAATCTTTGTTATAGCGGTACGCAAGACAACGACAAAAGAGGAGGAAGAAGAATGAAAAGACTGATCACTTGTATCGCGCTCATTCTTATCCTCGGGTGCGGTATAGCGGGCGTCAAGTACGCCTATGACACCGGCGACATCACATACGACGGTTCCAAGACCAATGTCGTGGATCTCTACAACAATCCGACGAACTATGATACATCGAACGCCAACGGCGTTGCAGAGATCATCGTCGATGAGAACCTCGACAAAGCAAAGGCTGCGAACGATGTCGCATCGATAGTATTCAACTTCAGGGGTTTCGACACGATCGGCGAGGCTTTCATACTGTTCACCGCCATCACCGG
>CACZTA010000338.1 GCA_902783935.1 uncultured Lachnospiraceae bacterium
CGATGAATTCCAACTGAACAGCTCCCGTAAAATAAATATCTGGAAAAAGTATAAGAACCATGTCCGCCGAATGCAAGCAGAAAAGAGCGGGGGAGAGCCGGGGAGGATGGTTCTGAGCGGTTCTTTTTATGGTATTTGCGGGCGGTATGGGGTATGCTTGATTTGCGGAATCAGGATTCATGGGGTGAAAACAGACAGGGCAGGAGGACAGTGATGAAAGAGAAACCGTTTTATATGGAAGAGCAGCTGAGCCGGGACGACCTGAGAAGGGCAGGCAGGGAATTCGCGTCCCTGAGTCAGGAGCTTCTGAAGGAAGCGGCTCTTTATGCGCCCAACAAAGATATCCGGTGGGGGGCGGTGAGCTGCCTGAAAGATCAGGAACTGCTGGCCTCGATAGCCGTCCGGGACAGTGTTCAGGTTGTCTGCAGGGAGGCAGTGGACACGATGACGGACGAGTCCCTCCTTGCGCGGGTCGCCGTCTGTTCAGATGATCCGTATATTCAGGCAAGAGCTTTCGGAAGACTGAAATCGCCTTCCTGGCAGGAAAAGGTGATTCTGGAACAGGAAAGCGTCTGTGTAAATAAAGAATATATAGAAGGACTGGAAGACCAGCGTCTCCTTGCGCGGATCGCGGCGAACGGAGAGGAGGCCCTGAACCGCGAGAAGGCGGTCGAAAAACTTGTGGATCAGGAGCTCCTTCGGGAGATTGCGGTGAAGGATGCCGTTCCGGGCGTCCGCAACGCCTGCGTCATGAAAATCGAAGACCAGGCTTTTCTGGTGAGAATAGCCGCGGATGACTCTGATGAATTTGTCCGGAGAGCCGCATTTACAAGATTGACGGATCCGGACCTCAGGCGGAAGGTTATTCTTGAGAATTCCGTTTTTTCCGTGCCGGACGAGTACGTTGAAGCGCTTGATGATCCTGTCCTCATCGCGCGGATCGCGCGTTTTGACCAGGCATTATTCGGAAATGCCAGGATCCTCGCCCTGAAAAAAACATTTGATCAGGAAGTGCTCGCGGATATTGCCCGGAAAGACAGCTCCGGGGATATCCGTGAAGCGGCGGTGAAGAACCTTACGGATCAGGCAGTTCTCGGGACGCTTGTGCTTTGTGACCCGAAAGAAAATGTCAGGATCAGCGCGCTGAAAAACCTCACGGATCAGATCGTGCTGGAGGAAGCCGTAAGGCACGACCGCGACTGGCATGTCCGCTGGTACGCGGCGGAAAAGCTTGAGAACGACACGAAGCTATTCGAGGCGGCGATGACGGATCCGGTTTTAAAGGTCCGCGCGGCAGCAGTCGGAAAACTGAACAGCCTGCCGCTGCTCACCAAGGCAGCGGAGGAGAATTCCGAAGACGGTATACGCATCGCTGCGGTGGAGAAGATCAGCGACGAGGACACGCTGTTTCATCTTGCAATGAATAATTCCTGCGCGGATGTCTGTACACTGGCAGCGGGAAAAATAGAAAACCAGACGCTTCTGGCGGAAATTGCGAAAGGATGTAAAGAGAAGAGCGCCCGTGAAAAGGCCTTTGAGAAGCTGTCGGATCCGGCTCTCAGGCGAATGGTCATACGCGAAGGATTTGAGATTACCGTTACGGCGGAGTTCATTGAAAAGGAGCAGGACCCGGAGATCCTGGCAGAAATCGCCCTGAAGGATTCGGACGAAAAGAACCGCGCGGCCGCGCTCCGCAGAACAGATGACCAGTCCGTACTGGCGTTCGCTGCCCTGCATGATTCCGGTGAAGAGGTCCGGATCCTGGCGGCGGAGCGGCTGGAAGACCCGGAAACGCTGGCCAGGATAGTTATAACAGACGAAAGATGGACCGTCCGCCGCACCGCCGTCCTGAAGGTGACGGATGAATCCGTTCTGGCTCAGGCTGCCACGAAGGATCCGGACTGGCATGTCCGGGAAGCCGCAGTGAAAAACATCAGCGACAGGGATCTTCTGATCGCTGTCGCTGAGGATGACCCCTACTGGCGCGTCAGAGACGCGGCGGAAGAGAAGCTGTAGGGAACAGGTGTCAGGTTTCGAATTCCCAGTACACGGAGAGGGAGGGACGGTTGTCTCTGTCCGAAATCAGGAAGACGCCGTCGGAGGAGAATCTTCCGGGGTAGCGGGTGATGAGATTCTCCGAGCCTTTCCAGAGGCAGTTCCCGTCATCGGTACGGAAAAGCATAAACGTGCGAAGGTCTTTGCACCTTTCGGGGAATGACATCCTTAAGAGTACAAACCCAGCATCAGGCGTCATGCTGGTATGGAATAATTCTCCGTCGCTGCTTAAAAATGCCCGTCGCTCTCCGGTCATGACATCCCACAGGATCAGCGTAAAGCGGTATTCTCTCGGAAACTGGCCGTTATGTTCTTCCACCACGAGAAGCACCTTGCTTCCGTCTGCCGAGAACTGCATATGTTTAAACTGCGCCGTTTCGGAAAACGACATTTCCTCTGTCGTGACGGTTTCTGCCGGTCTGCTGTCCGCATAGCAGACCGTTATTTTATTCCGCTCATGAATCCAGACGCTCTTTCCGTCCGGGGAAACGAAGCGCTTCCCGTCGTACCGGTGGAGGTTTTTCACAGCGGCCATTTTCCCGTTCAGAGTATCCAGCAGCATAAATGCCGGCGTTTCGAAATTAAACGATGACCGGCTGAAAGAGACGAGCACGTACCGGGCGTTCCGGTCAGCAGCCTCGATTCTTTGGGGACGTCCCAGTACAAGCGGCGTCTTAAACTCTTTCACGGAGAGGAGCTGTTCATCTTTTCCGTAGCTCTCCAGCATCACTTTTCTCTCGTTTTTGTCACTGTCAATGAATACCAGATAGAAGAGAGCGCTGCCGGCATCTGTGTGGACGATGGCCTTACTGTAGATTTTTCTTTTCAGCAGGGACCTTTTCCAGGAGTATTCAAAATCAACGCCGGGCTCTTCGCGTTCCATTTCCTGGATGCTCCGGATCCCTGCGGGCTTCAGATGACGCAGGAGACGGGCGTTGACTGCCTCGAGGGTTCTCCGCACCTGCGGTCCTTCCATCATCGGGATGCCTCTGAGCTGATTGTAGACGGACAGCAGTCCGGGAATATCCGCTTCTTCCTCAGGAACGGACAGGAGAGCGCCGGCTTCATCAAGCAGCCGGCCGGCATCGGATACCGCCCGGGCGGAAGCAGGAAATGAGACGCGGTAGGTCATGGCATTTCCGTCCATACCGGTCTTCGGAAGCGGTACTACATACCACTCGGGACGAACCGGAACGTCTCCGTCATTTCCCAGAAAATACAGGATAACGCGGCGGTTCTCATAGTCTGTCAGCATATACGGATAAGGATCTTTCATCACTTCAAATTCAGGCGGGGGCAGTACGGCAGTCGTGCTGATGATCCTGCCCGTGGACATTTCATACGCGTACAGATACTGACCGATCGCAGCCGAACGGGGGATCTGGCCGAGAAAAACGAAGACGTCATGGTCCGGGTCCTGACGATTTGCGGTCCAGGGAGTATCGATTGCTGCCAGATGGAGCTCCCTGTCCTCCTGTTTGTAGAAGTCCAGCTTCAGGCCCGGCCTGCCTTCCCAGAAAACGCTTTTTCCCTCTGCGTTCCGGAACGCGCCGAAATGTTTATAGCTGTCGTATTCCTTATCCGGCAGCCAGGAGAGATATTTTCCGGCGGCGAAATCATAGAACTGTTTTTTCAGGCCGCCGGAAGCATTGCTGACCAGCACGGCGCAGCCGTCGTCCATACAGAAAACGTCTCCTTTGTTTCCCAGGTAAGCAGCGCGGGAACCGTCAGAGTAATTCTGGATTGTTGTGTAAACGAGTCCCTCGGGCGGTCTGTTTGAAGCGACGAAACAGGAGCTGTTTTCCGGATAGTGGGAGCAGGTCTGAAGGTGACGGACCCGGTGATTATCGGCGCTGATGTAACTGTGATCAAAGATATACGCCATGTCATTGAATTCCGCGAGCGTTTTCTGGCGGCGCGTATCCCAGAGGAAGGTGTTTTTATGGTATGTCAGCATCCGGTCCGCGTTTTGGGCGAGGACCGGATAATTGATCCGGTCGGATTTCATTTTAAGGGAAACTCCGGCGTCGGGGATTGTTTCAAGAAGTTTTCCGGTTTCCAGATCGTACCGGAGAATGACAAACGCTCTTTTTTCCGTCTCTTCCATGACAAAAGAAAGAATGCTGCCGTCGATCCGGGCGGACTTTATGATCATGCGCTCCGTGCCGGGCAGCTCCCCGGTTACAGGTGAGGGGTATTTCAGTGAAAACTGTTCGCTTCCTCTTTCTGTATAGAATTCGGACAGCACTTCCCTGCGCGTGAATTCATCCTCTATTTCGCTCAGGCGGTCCCTGAGCTGGACGTCGTTTTTCCTCCCGAGTCTCCACTCGTAGATACCCCGGTTCACGATGGAATCGACGTGCCGGTTGTCTGTTTTCAGGGCTCTTTCCCAGTATTCTTCCGCCAGCTCGGGCTTTCCGAGGTCCAGATAGGAGAGCGCTTTATTGTTCAGCGCCTCCACGGAATCCGCGCCGGCCGGATAGAGCGGACGCGGGTAGGGATGCCCGAATACCTCCTCGTAAACGGACGTCAGCTTTTTGTCCGTCACCGGATGTGTCCCTGTTTTTCCGGCAGAGAGACACTCCAGCAGCAGTCCGCGGATCTTTTCCGGGACGCGGACCGGGCACCTGTCAAAGTATTCCGCGGCATGATCTGCCGCGTCCGGACCTGTTTCCCAGAAACGCTGTTGTCCATACATTTCCAGTACGGTCAGGGCCCAGGCATACATATCCATCCATGGCTCTGCCGGCCCGCCATTGATCTGTTCAGCCGGGCAGTAGGCCAGCGTGTAGCCTGTGGACAGGGCTTCACTTCCGTCCGTAATAGCGGAGGCGGCTTTCGCGAGACCGAAATCCGCGATTTTCGCCTTCCATCTTCTCGTGAGCAGCAGATTTCCGGGCTTCATGTCCTGATGGACCAGCCCTCTTCCGTGCGCGTAAAGAAGCCCGCGCGCTGCCTGCACGGCAATATCGAAAATCCGCTCCTCAACCTCCTCATCGGTCCCGCTATACAGGGATTTGTCGCTGATCCGGTCCCTGAGGCTGCCGCCCGTCATCCATTCCGAAAAAATGGCGGGAACGCCGCCGGTATCGCGGACATAATAACAGGAGACGATTTCGGGGTGCAGTCCGAGATCGATCCAGTTTTCGCATTCCTTAATGAATTCTTCTTTCCGTCTGCTTCCCGCTTCCTGAAAGAAACGCGGCTGCGGACGCTTCATGGCAAGGTTCTTGCCCCAGCTTTCATGGCGCACCCGCCATACGCTGCCCATGCCGCCGTTGATGACATCCGACGTGACGACATAGGTGTCGAGAATAATATCCCCCTGCCCTATGCGCTCATTGGAAATCGTCTCCGTTTCCCCGGAGTTTTTGATGCGCCGGGCAGCTTCTTCCAGACTGGCGGCGGTTATGGACATTTCTTCGGTCAGATTATTCTTGCTGACGGAATTACTGATGCTGTCAGTCGATATACTATTCATATCTTTGAAACTCCTTTGAGGACATCAACTATATAAAGAGCATAGGATACTTATACGCCATGAGTCAATAGCTGTGAATTCCTGCAGGACTGTCTGTGCCTGCAGGGCAGGAAGAATTGAAGTTTTGAAGAAAATGACGAAAAACCATTCTTTAATTGTCTGAAAAGACAGCAATATAGCCAAAAATTTTATTGACAAATGTGAAAATCCGAAGTAAAATTACTGTGGGTCTCTGACAACCCTTTTAAAGAAAGGAGCCGCGTATTTGAAAACGGCATGAAGGCATTTACCGATGAGCAGCTTCGGTTTTTGATAGTATTAAAAATAAGGCCGGTTGAAAAATAAGACCGGGGGAACGGAGTGGGTGCGGAGTAGCGCTTCCGCTCCGCTTTCTTTATAGGGCTGTGCGGATCCTTATTAATTTATAACCGGAGAAAGTGTGCTGCAGTGATGAATGAAAAGAGGAACCTTCTTGCGTATGATGCCGGCAACAGTGCCGTGAGAACGATTCTCTGCCATTTCGACGGGACGTCCGTCACAAGCGAAGAAGTTCTCGTGGAACCGAACGGAAGTTTTGAGGCGGGCGGCTATATCTTCTGGGATATGGAGGAGATCTTTGCCTCTATGAAGAGAGGACTTAAGAAGGCCGCTGAAGTGTGCGGAAAGATCGATTCGATCGGCATCTGCACCTGGGGCGTCGATTTCTGCCTGCTGGACGGGGACGGTCGGTTCCTGGCGAAAGCCCTGTGCTACCGGAACTCCATCGGAGAGGAGGAGATCCGGATGATCTCCGACGCCGAACAGGCTGCGATGTTCGGGCGGACCGGGATTCTCACTGACAAGATCAATTCCGTGTACATGCTGAAGGGAATGAGCCGGCATTTCCCGGAGGTATTCCGCGCGGCGAAAAAGCTGCTGATGGTGCCTGATGTATTCGTCTATCTCTTCACCGGCGTTATGATGAATGAGCCGAGCGAGCTGTCCACGACGCAGATGCTCGACGTGAGGTCGATGAAGATCAGCAAAGAAATGTGCGATTATGCGGGAGTGTCGCCGGACCTGTTTTCACAGATCGGCGTGCACGGGACGGCCGTCGGGAATGTACTGCCGGAGATCCTCGCGGAAGCCGGGATCGACTACGATATTCCGCTCATCTGTGTGCCGTCCCACGACACGGCGAGCGCGGTAATGGGCATTCCGTCCCCGAAGGAAAACTATCTCTTCGTCAGTTCGGGCACCTGGGCGCTGATCGGCGCGGATACCGCTTCACCCGTTGTCACGGAGCAGACCAGGCGCTCCAGTCTCACCAACGAGGCCGGCGCATTCGGCCGGACGACGCTGCTCAGGAATTCGGCGGGGATGTTCATCCTGCAGAGGCTCCGGGCGGAGTATAAGAAAGAGACCGGTGAAGAAATCGGCTGGAACGATTTCACGGAGATCGCCGGGCAGTGGACGGGAGAGCCGGTGCTCTATGACGTCAATGATATCCGCTTCTTCAACCCGGAGAGCATGAAGAAGGAACTCCGGGAAGTGATCCGCCCCGAAGACCCGGCGGGCGTCTCCTGGCCGGAACTGCTCGCCTCCACCTACGCGTCTCTCGGGGAGAGCTACGCGGAGACGCTGAAGCTCGTCAGGGATATTACCGGAGAAGAGTACGAAGAGGTGTATGTGGTCGGCGGCGGGTCGAGAAATGCCCGGATCAACCAGAGATGCGCGGACAGCCTCGGGCTTCCCGTGGCAGCCTGCGATATGGAGTGTTCCTCTGTCGGAAATGCGGCGGTGCAGATCGCGTATTTCCATCCCTCCTGTACGCTCGGGGATCTGAGGCAGATCGTGAGCCGCTCACTGAAGGTAAAGAGATACTATCCGAACGCAAAGCCATAAACACTTAATGAAAGAATTAAAAGAAAGGAAGGATACGGACATGGCATATACTGCACTGGAGAAAATGAGAATCAATAATCTGGCAGCTTATGGAAAGGATGTGGGGCCGGCG
>CACZTA010000339.1 GCA_902783935.1 uncultured Lachnospiraceae bacterium
CTTCCCGCTTCCGTCGGGACGAAGTTCTCTTTTCCGACGCCGCAGACCGGGCATTCCTCGATGGAGCTGTCGAAAATCGCGCCGCAGACGAGGCACTTGACCAGCGTCCTCGCGCCGCCCTGTTTTTTCTTCGGCTCTTTCTTCAGCAGCGTACATCCGAACTGGTAGCCGAAATCATAGGCATCCGCCAGCTGGTTCTCATCCGGTTTAAACCGCACGCGGAATCCGTCAACAACCTTTAAGCGGACCTGCTTCAGCCGCTCGATAATGTGCGGCACACCTTCCCCTGACCAGCCGTAGCTGCCGAATGCACTGGCAAGACGTCCCTTGAATACCGGCGGGAACATGCCGAGTGTCAGTTCATATACCGGGGACAGCGCTTCGCCGAGAATAGTCGGTGTTCCGAAGAGATAGCCGTCCGCATTCGCCATGTCCGCAGCGAGACTGCTCTTGTCGTCAAAGATGAGGTCGTACCTGTGCACTTCGATGCCGCCTGCATCTTCGACGCCCTTCTGGATCTCCTCCGACAGCCTCTTCGTATAGCCGTAGGCGCTCACGTAGGGCATGACCACCAGCTTCTTATCCCGTTTTGCGGGTTCCGCGCACCATTCATTGTACCAGGCGAACAGCTCCTCAAAATGAGAATCCAGCACCGGGCCGTGGCCGCAGCAGATATACTCGATCTCCAGGCCGCTGATCCGCTTCAGCGCCGTGTTCATATACGGATAAGCGAAAGGCCCGATGATACAGTCAAAGTAATATTTGGTTGCTTCCGCATAGCCGGCTTCGTCCGTCACCTTCGAGCGGAGCACGCCGTCGCAGGAATAATGCGAGCCGAAGGAGTCGCAGGTGAACAGCGCCTTCAGTTCGGGGCAGTATGTATACATGGTATCCGGCCAGTGAAGGTTCGGCAGAACCATGAATTCAAGCGTCTTGTCGCCGAGAGACAGGTGATCGTTGTCTTTTACGATCAGGCTGTTGAAGTCCCTGTTTACGATGTGTTTAAGGAACTGGTTTGCCGTACCCGTGGATACGATCGTAATCTGCGGATTGGCGTCAATGATTTTCTCCACCGCACCGGCGTGATCCGGCTCCGTGTGGTTCATAACAAGATAATCGATCCGGTCGATGCCGGTTTCCGATTCGATATAGTCCTTCAGGTCATCCCAGAACGCAAACTTGGACGTCTCGAACAGCACCGTCTTTTTACTTCCCTTGACGAGATAGGAATTATAGGATGTTCCGTACTTCGTCTCCATGATAATGTCGAAGACCCTGAGATCCGGATCGAGTACCCCCGTCCAGAACAGATCTTTCCTGATTTCCAGTGCCTGCATCTCTCCTCCTTTCCTGTCCGCGGAACTTTTCCGCGGTATGATAAATTAAATGCTTTCCGGAAAACCGGTCTTCTAATCAGACCGTCCCGAGCGCCTGGTTCACATCTTCAATCAGGTCTTCCGCCGCTTCCAGGCCGCAGCTCATGCGGACCAGGTTGGCAGAGACGCCGCTTGCCAGCAGTTCTTCATCCGACAGCTGCCTGTGCGTGGAGCTGGCCGGATGCAGACAGCAGGACCTCGCATCCGCCACATGCGTCTCGATCGCAAAGACCTTCAGTTCTTTCATAAATGCTTCCGCATCCGCACGGCCGCCCTTCACGCCGAAAGAGACAACGCCGCAGGAACCGTCCGGCAGGTACTTCATCGCACGCTCATAATAGCGGTCACCCGGCAGGGACGGATAGCTGACCCAGTCCACTTTCGGATGGTCTTTCAGGAACTTCGCGAGTGCCAGGGCATTTGCACAGTGCTGCTTCATCCTGCAGTGCAGGCTCTCAAGGCCCAGGTTCAGGATAAATGCGTTCTGCGGACTCTGGATGGAGCCGAAATCGCGCATCAGCTGGGCTGTCGCCTTGGTGATAAAGGCACCTTCCATACCGAATTTTTCCGCGTAAGTGATGCCGTGATAGCTGTCGTCCGGCGTGCACAGGCCGGGGAATTTCTCCGCATGAGCCATCCAGTCAAAATGCCCCGAATCGACGATGGCGCCGCCGACACCAGCCCCGTGGCCGTCCATGTACTTCGTCGTGGAATGCGTCACGATATCCGCGCCGAATTCAAACGGCCGGCAGTTGACGGGTGTGGCAAATGTATTGTCTATAATCAGCGGGACGCCATGAGCATGCGCCGCTTTCGCAAAGCGCTCAATATCGAGGACCGTGAGGGCGGGATTGGCGATTGTCTCACCGAACACGGCTTTCGTATTCGGGCGGAATGCCGCCTCCAGCTCCTCATCCGTGCAGTCCGGGCTGACGAAGGTGAAGTCGATGCCCATTTTCCGCATCGTCACATTGAACAGGTTGAACGTACCCCCGTAAATCGTCGCGCTGGATACGATGTGGTCTCCCTGTGAAGCAATATTGAAAACGGAGAAGAACGAAGCCGCCTGTCCGGAA
>CACZTA010000340.1 GCA_902783935.1 uncultured Lachnospiraceae bacterium
AAAATCAACGCTCTTCTTTCTTGTACGGCTTTCCGGCCGCCTTCGGCCCGAGCTTCCTGCCTCCGATCAGGGACAGCGCAAGAACCGTTGCAATATACGGAATCATCTGGAAAAACTGATAAGGGAGCCCGATGCTTGCCACCTGGAGACGGATCTGGAGCGCGTCACAGAATCCGAAAAACAGGCATGCAACAAGGATGCCGCCGGCGCTCCAGCGCCCGAAAATGACGGCTGCCAGCGCGATAAAGCCGCGCCCGGCTATATTTCCCTCAGTATATGTATTCGAATAACAGGTTGTCAGGTAAGCGCCGCCGATCCCGGCCAGCGCCCCGCAGATCACACAGGAGAGATACTTCACGCCGATTACGTTGATCCCCAGTGTCGCGGCTGCCTTCGGGTTTTCACCGACTGCCCGGTAGTTCAGCCCGCTTCTCATCTTTCTGAAGAAGACCGCTGTAAAGATGACCAGCAGAAATGCCAGGTACACCATCGGTGTCTGGTTGAACAGAAGCGGTCCGAGAAACGGGATATCCTTCAGGACCGGGATGCCGATGCCTTTCATCAGCGTGATCTGGGAGAGGTCGCTGCCCTTGCCGAAATATACGCGGTAGATGAAGGACGCCAGTGCAGGGGCAAAGATATTGATTGCCATGCCGTACACAGTATGGTTCGCACAGAGCTGGATCGTCGCAAACGCATAGATCATATTGACGGCGACGCCGATCAGCGCACCGCACAGAATCCCGAGCCAGGTACTGCCGGTAATAAAACAGATCAGGAAGCCGGTCAGGGAACCGATGGCGGCGAGTCCTTCAAGTCCGATGTTGACCATGCCCGCCCGCTCCGAATACAGCTCGCCAAGCGCGATAAACAGAAGCGGAATCGCCATGCGGACCGTCGCAAGAATAAGATTGGAAACAAAACTCATGCGTTGTTCACCTCCTTCTCGCGGCGGTGGGCCCGGCGCTGCAGGAATGCTGTGAACTCCGGAAGCTTCGTCAGGGCCATACCTGCTACAGTGAAGACGATAACAAGTGCCTGAATGATATCAGATACACTGGTCGGCACTCCGGTCGCCGCCTGCATGGTCGTCGCACCTGCCCGGAGGGCTGCAAAGAAAAGCGCAACAAAGATCGTGGCAATCGGATTCAGCTGGCCGATCAGGGCCATGGCCACGCCGTCAAAACCGTATCCGGAGGCAAAGCCGTTGATCAGGCGGAACTGTGTTCCGAGAAGCTCGGCTGAACCGCCGAGGCCGGCGATTGCACCGGAAACGATGAAGCTGGCCAGAATATACCGCCTGACCGGGAATCCGTTGAAACGGGCGGCTGTCGGATTGATGCCGACCGCGCGGAGCTTGAATCCGCCGGACGTACGGTAGAGGAAATAATACAGCACAATACCGAGTATTACGGCGATGACAAAGCCCCAGGTGAAGCGCATCCCCGTTATGACACGGGGGAGCTGGCTCTCTTTCGGGACAGCCTGTGTCTGCGGCACACTGCCCTCTCTCAGCCAGTTCGTGTACACCACGCCCATGAGAAGCGTGGCGATATAGTTAAACATGATCGAGATAATCATCTCGTTCTGCCCGCGCGTGATTTTCAGAATACCGGGAATAAATCCCCAGAAACCGCCGGCCACGGCGCCGGCAATCAGCGCGAGGATCATCGCCGGCACACCGGTGATCCCGGTCGTCAGTGTTACATAGATCGCCGCAATTGAACCGATGATAAACTGTCCCTCGCCTCCGAGGTTAAATACACCGCACTTATAGGCAAAGCACGCACAGAGACTCGTAAAAATCAGCGGCGTCGCCTTCGTCAGCGTCGTCCCTATATTCGGCTTCGAACCGAACGCGCCGACGACGAGGCTCTTCATGGCTGTCGCCGGGTTGGCTCCCAGACAGGCCATAATCACGGCACCGATCAGAAGGGCCAGAAGGATCGACAGCACCGGGACGATGACGCCCGCGAGTGATCCGTTTCCTTTTTTCATCTGACGCACACCTCCCCTCACTTGCCGGTCATCGCCATCGATATTTCATCAATAGGCGGATTTTTACCGGAATACTCACCCATGATCTGCCCTTCGAAGAGCACCAGGATGCGGTCGGACATCTCAAGAATTTCGTCGAAATCCGCACTGATCAGCAGAACGCCGACGCCCCGGTCCCTCGCCGCAACCATCTGGTCCCTCACGAACCGGGTGGCGCCGATGTCAAGGCCGCGTGTCGGATGCGCGACCACGAGCAGATCCGGACCTGACTCCATCTCTCTCGCCAGGATGACTTTCTGCTGGTTTCCGCCGGACAGGCTCCGCACATCCTGTTCAATGGACCTGCAGCGGATATCATACTTTTCCGCCATGTCCGCGGCATAGGATGAGATTGCCTTCCGTTTGAGGAGCAGGCCGTGGCCGCGGCTGAACTGCTCCGTCTCCGTCCGCTTCAGCACAAGATTGTCCGCGATGCTCATATCGCTGACCAGTCCCTGCAGGTTCCGGTCTTCCGGGACGTGGGCGGTTCCGCTGCGGATAAACTCGAGCGGATCAAAAGCGGACACACGGGAATCCTTCAGAGAGAGACTGCCTTCCTCCGGCGCGATGACGCCGGTCAGGATCTGGGCGAGCTGTGTCTGTCCGTTTCCGTCCACACCTGCAATCCCGACGATCTCCCCCGCATGGATCTTCATGGTCACGTCATTCAGTCCGTTATGTTTTGAGTCCTTATGATAGGAAATATGGTCCATCACGGCAACTGTCCTGCCGTCCGGTTCATGTTTCTCATAATGAGATTCCGAGAGCTCCCGGCCGATCATGAGGTTTGCGAGTCCCTGCCCGTCCAGTTCGCCCCGTTCAACCGTCCCGACATTTTCACCGGCCCTCAGGATTGTGATCCGGTCGGAGATGTGAAGAACCTCGCGCATTTTATGGCTGATGAAGATGATGCTCTTGCCTTCCGCTTTCAGCTTCTCCATCACCTCAAAGAGGCCTTCCACCTCAATATCAGTGAGGGCTGCCGTCGGCTCGTCCAGAATCAGGAGCTCAGCGCCCCTGTACAGCGCCTTCAGGATTTCCACGCGCTGCTGCTCACCGACTGAGATCTCCGTAATCAGCCTGTCAAGCTGGACATTGAATCCGTACCTTCCGGCAAGATCTTCAATCTCCTTCCGCCGGGCATCCCTGTCGACAAAAAGCCCCTTTGCCCTCCTGTCACCGAGAATAATGTTTTCGAAGACCGTCATGGCATCGACCAGCATGAAATGCTGATGAACCATACCGATGCCAAGGTTCACTGCCTGGCTCGGCGATTCGATCCTGACCTCTTTCCCTCTCAGGAAGATCTTTCCTTCTGTCGGCTGGTAAAGGCCGATCAGGATATTCATGAGGGTCGATTTTCCGGCTCCGTTTTCTCCGAGCAGCGTATGGATTTCCCCGCTCTCGATCGTCAGACCGATATCCCGGTTTGCGTAGAAATCACCGAAGCGCTTGCTTATATGCTCAATACGCAGCAGCTCGCTCACGGCGGCACCTCCTCCTTATCAGAATAGCTCTGATCTGAAAGACCAGATCAGTATTAATTCTAATATAGTTCAGCTTTCCGGACAAGAAAAAAACCAAAAGTCAACTCAGCCGGGAAATCTCCCGGCCGGGCCAAAGCCTCCGGCTGAACGCCGCTTATCTGTGAATGCGGGCAAAATCTTCTTCCGTCAGTACTCTTCCGGCAGGTTCCTTCACCGGCATGCCGAGTGCCAGCAGACCGACAATCCTGTATGATGCGGGCAGCCCGAAGAGTTCCCGCGCTTTCTGTTCCGCGTCTTCTCCTGCCGCATTATTCCGTAAATGCAGCTGTACCCAGCAGCTTCCGACTCCCAGATCCGCAGCTGCAAGATGCATGCAGGTCAGGGCAACCGCCCCGTCTTCCACCCAGGTATCCGTCAGGGCACTGTCGGCAAAAACGGCAATCGCAGTATCACAGACAGCCACCATGGAGCTCCCCGCTTTTTTACACGCAGCAAGCGCTTTCAGTTTCTCCCTGTCGCGGACCACATAAAATTCACACGGCTTTTTATTCTGGCCCGACGGTGCCAGAAGGCCCGCCCTGAGAACGTCATCCAGCTTCTCTTCCGGAACCTGTTCTTCACTGTACCGTCTCACACTGCGGCGCTTTGCCAGTACATCCATTAATTCCATCGAAAACTCCTCCTTTTTCTTTATAAAAATAAATCGGGAGCAGCTGTCTGAGAGCTGCTCCCGAATCTGTTCTTACGTATACTGCTGAACTTCTCAGTCCATCTTGTTAACGGCTGAAGCCATGCGGGAAATCTTTCTGGCGTTTGTGTTCTTCTTGTAGATTCCCTTCGCAGTTGCTCTGCCCATGACGCCCTGAAGATTTCTGAGGGCTTCCTGAGCTGCGCTCTTGTCACCTGCAGCGATTGCAGCGTCGACCTTCTTGACGGATGTTTTGACGGCGGATTTAGCCGCCTTGTTACGTGCAGCCCTCTTGGCATTTGTAAGAATTCTCTTCTTAGCGGACTTAATGTTAGCCAAAACTCTAACCTCCATGAATATTTCGAAATACTATGCTCTCCGGCTCCGTCTTTAGCCATAGAGACACGATTTTGAGGCATGGGCGGAACACGCAGATAATATTTTATGTCACGCCTTCTTAATAGTCAAGTCCAAAATGCATCTCTTTTGCTATTTTATCTATTCCGTGCTATACTTATAAAAATCTTTCCCTCAGGCTGATCAAAAGAAGTCTTTGAGGGACTGGTTTACGGAAGCGGAGGCGCTTTACAAGAGCATTTTCAGGGAGGATCAAACATGCAGCAACTGGAATTTGAAAACATCTACAGGCACGACACGGATGTGTATTCACTCGATGGTTTTGTCCCTCAGGTCGTCGACAGGGCTTATCTGGAAAACCTGGGCGTCCATGTCAACGCATCTGAAGAAACCCTGGCCAGGCTGGAAGCCGGCTCCAGAATTTTTATGAAACGGCTCGAGGACCACACTGTCATTCCGGTATCCCGTCTTTCGATCGAAGATGCGGATCCCGAAAAAGTCGATACCGTGATACACAACTATACCGGTTTCTGCCCTACCCTGACCTTTGAAATCAATCCCGTCCAGGGCTGCAACGTAGGCTGCCAGTACTGCCTGGTGACCGACGGAGTCCATGAACAGAATCTCGTTGCCTACGGCAACTATCATCTCTATGTCCGGAAGCTCCTGAAAGAGATGAACGGAGAGACGCAGGCAGTCATCACACCCGAAGAAACAGAACGCAAAAACCAGCTGCTGAAAGAACTGGCCGTGGCTGTTAAGACGGATATGAGTGCCAAAAAGGAAATCGAGCGCCGGATCTCCGAAGTCAGTGTCGGCAAAAACTGGAATCATTACTATTATTATTCACCCAAGACGGAAGCCCTTCAGGAGCCGACCCTGTACACCGGCATCGCCCACAGGATACTGAAGGAGTTCATCCGCCATTTTGAAGAATATCCGGATTCAAACGCGCGCCTTTTCGTCGCATCAAAGGCAGGTGCAAAGCACCTTCTCGTCGAATACGAAGGCGAAACCATCCTGGATCTCTTTAAGCAGCTGAAGGGAAAAATGCAGTACAACACAAGCGTATCCATCATGCCGACGGAATTCCGGAACCTTCTCGAACCCTACGCCGCCCCG
>CACZTA010000341.1 GCA_902783935.1 uncultured Lachnospiraceae bacterium
GCAAACAGGTCCGCCGTGACGGAACCGTCCGCGTTCTTCTGTATGATGAGTCCCGTATCCGCTTTCGCATAAGCTGAAAATACTGTTCCGCACAGCATAAGAAGGATGCCGAGCAGGCTGACGCACAGATTTCTGATTCTCCCCTTACAGATTGTTTCCATTATTTCCTGCCTTTCATCAAACAGGCACAGCGCTGTTCTCTCAGGACTCATTGTACCGCATTCGTTTCGAAAATGAAACTCCCGCCGCGGGGCACCTCCCCGCTGAGTTGAATTAAGCGGGAAAATCTGATACTATGAATGACAAATTGACGAATTACGGCGGACGCTTCCGGAAGGAGGGCCGTCCGGGAAAGGAATGCCAAATGAAAAATCCCATTATTACTTTCGAAATGGAAAACGGCGATATCGTGAAAGCGGAACTCTATCCGGAAACCGCTCCCAACACTGTCCGCAATTTCCTCAGCCTCGTACAGAAAGGCTTCTATGACGGCCTGATCTTCCACCGTGTCATCTCCGGTTTCATGATCCAGGGCGGCGACCCCACGGGCACCGGCATGGGCGGCCCCGGCTACAGCATCCGAGGCGAATTCAGGAGCAACGGTTTTGACAATCACCTGAAGCACACGGCGGGCGTCCTCTCCATGGCGCGCGCGATGGATCCCGATTCGGCCGGCAGCCAGTTCTTTATCATGCACGCGGCCGCGCCGCATCTGGACGGCCAGTATGCCGCATTCGGCAAAGTGACGGAAGGCATGGAGGCAGTCAACCGGATCGCGGAATGTGACACGGACTTCAGGGACAGGCCCCTCACCGAACAGAGAATCGCAAAAGTCACGGCAGAGACATTCGGCGAAGAATATCCAGAACCGGAGAAAGTTTAACGCGGGACAGCGGTGTCGTGTTAAATCAGCCTATTGTATTTTTGCATGATTTATGGTTTATTAGTAGATGTGGGATTCCACATCATTGAACAATCACAGGAGGAATGAATATGAAAAAGATCCTATCAGCCGTATTATCCGCATCGATTGCTGTTTCGCTTACCATTTCCGCAGCCGTTGCCGTACCGGCAGCCGACAATCTGACACTCGGCACAGGCGGTACAACCGGAACCTATTACGCGATCGGCGGCGTCATGGCCACAGTCCTGAACGATAAACTGACGGAATCACAGCTGACAGTTACTTCGACAGGCGCTTCCAAGGCGAACATCCAGATGATCGATGACGGCGATGCTGATCTCGCACTCGTCCAGAACGACGTCATGTATTATGCCAACACAGGGACGGACCTGTTTGAGGCGGAAGGCGCATATGACAGCTTCGCCGCTGTTGCAGGCCTCTATGACGAGACGATCCAGATCGTCACATGCGACAGCTCGATCCAGACCGTTGCGGACCTGAAGGGAAAATCCGTTTCCGTCGGTGATGCCGGCTCCGGTACAGAGTTCAACGCAAAACAGATCCTCGAAGCTTATGACCTGTCCTTTGATGACATCAAAGTCGTCAACGCTTCCTTCGGTGATTCCGCAGAAAGCCTGAAGGACGGCAAGATCGACGCAGCATTCGTCGTTGCCGGCGCTCCCACAACCGCCGTTGTCGACCTCGCGACTGTCAAGGATGTCACTCTTGTCCAGCTCGATGCCGATCACATCTCCGCTCTGCAGGACAAGTACAGCTTCTATACGGAAACCGTGATTCCGGCAGGCACATATAAGGGTGTCGATGAAGATGCAACCACTGTTTCTGTCCGCGCCACACTGATCGCTTCCACCTATGTATCCGACGAAGCCGTCTATGAGCTCCTGAAGGCCATGTTCGACAACAAGGACGCACTGACAGAAGGCCATGCGAAGTTCGAACTTCTGAATCTTGACGACGCGGTGAAGGGCATCAATGTACCGTTCCATCCGGGCGCAGCAAAATACTATGAGGAACAGGGAATCACAGTCGAATAATTTTTTACACAGGCATTCACGCGTGACGGCAGCTCTGCTTCTCATTTTTATGGCAGCGGCTGCCGCCGCTTTTTGCTATCTGCACTGCGGATGGCTGACCCTCACGGAACCGGAGAGCGGCACCGTCTATGCGCGCTATTTTATGCATGACGGAGATATGTTCAGCGTGGGATTTATCCACTCTGTCAACAAATCCCCCCTGACGGATTACTATCAGGTCAGAGATCATTCCATTTATGTCGTAAAGACTGTCTACTACGGTTTCGGCGCAGGCGTGCAGACGGAGATTGAAGACGGGCAGACGCTCGAATACGGTGATGACGGAAGCATGATCGTCAGCGGTTTTAACCGGAAAATCCCGGACCTGCGCTATATCGTGGGAACTGTCTCCGACCACACCCTGACCCTCAGGGACGGAAAGGAAATCAGTCTGAGAGACCTGTGCGGCCGGAGCGCCAAAGTCCGGTTTACCTATGAAAAGCTCTTTTAGTGAGGGAGCATAAACCATCACGCGGCATCAACCGACAGGCAGGAGGTTTACATGAAAGACAGCAACTATTCACAGCCCGGCACGGATCTGAAGAACGATCCGCTTCCGCCGGATCAGGCTTTCGATATCGGCTCTCAGGCCGATGTCGATGAAATCATGAAAAAATACGACCGCGAGTCCAACACGCGGCCGTGGACAGGGAAGCCGGCCATAGTCATAAAAGCAGCGCTTGCCCTGTTTTCCGTATTCATGATCTACATGAATCTCTTCGTGGTATGGGATGAGCGCATCCGCCGGAGTCTCTTCCTCGGCCTCGTGATCATCTTCGTTTTCCTGCTCTTCCCTGCGGCAAAAGGAGGAAAACAGAAGCCGAACCATGTGCCGGTCTACGACCTGATTCTCGGAATTCTCGGCGCATACAGTTTCTTCAATTTCACATTAAACAGCAAAAGCATCATTGACCGCGGCACGCGTATCGACCAGAAGGAAGTCATCCTCGGCGTGATCGGCATCCTCATCCTCGCCGAATGCTGCCGCCGCGTCACCGGCATTCCGATTCTGGTCGTCGCCGGATGCTTCGTCATCTATGCGGCCTATTCCTTTGCCACAAACGGAAGAGATCCGTCTGCCTACCAGGTTATCCGCAAGATCATCTATAATCTCTTCTATACAACCACCGGTGTCATCGGGACGCCTGTCGGCGTCTGCAGTACGTACATCGTCCTGTTTATTATCTTCGGGGCGTTCCTTGAGACGACCGGCATCGCCGATTTCTTTATTTCCTGCGCCAATGCATTCGCCGGCGCCGCTTCCGGCGGTCCCGCGAAAGTGGCAGTCATTTCCAGCGCCCTCTGCGGCATGGTCTCCGGATCCAGCGTCGGCAATACCGTCACAACCGGTTCCGTCACGATCCCGATGATGAAAAAGACCGGCTATCCCGGTGAATTTGCAGGTGCCGTCGAGGCCGCCGCTTCGACAGGCGGGCAGATCATGCCGCCGATTATGGGGGCGGCTGCATTCCTGATGGCGGAAATGGTCGGCGTTCCCTATTCGAGTATCGTTATCAAGGCGATCCTGCCGGCAGTCCTGTACTTCCTCGGTATTTTCCTGATGGTTCACCTGCGCGCGAAGCGCCTCGGCCTCGAGGGAATCCCCCGCGACGAGCTTCCGAAGTTACGGAATCTTCTGCCGAAGATTTACCTGCTGGTCCCGCTGGTCGCACTTGTCTACCTGATCGTCTCCGGCTATACGATGAGCCGCGCGGCCATCATCGCGACAGCTCTCTGCATCCTCGTCAGCCTGTTTGACAAGGAGCACCGCCTGACACCGAAGAAGTTTGTGGATGCGCTTGAGACGGGTGCCAAAAACACGCTGAGCATCGGCGTCGCCTGCGGTATCGCCGGCATCATCGCCGGTGTCGTCACGATGACCGGTCTCGGACAGCTGTTCATCTCCGCCATCGTCAGCGTCTCTCACGGCCACCTGATGATCGCCCTGTTCCTGACCATGCTCTGCTGCATCGTTCTCGGCATGGGTGTCCCGACCACCGCGACTTACATCATCATGGCGACGACCTGCGCACCGATCCTGACCACCGGCATGGGCCTGAACGCGATCTGCGCCAATATGTTCGTGTTCTACTTCGGCATCGTCGCCGATATCACGCCTCCGGTCGCCCTGGCGGCTTATGCGGGGTCCGCGATTGCCAAATCAAACCCGATGAAGACAGCTTTCAATGCCACGAAGCTTGCGATTGCCGCCTTCCTGATCCCCTATATCTTCTGCCTGAATCCGCAGATGTTGCTGATTGACACAACTGCAGCCGGCTTCGTCCTGATTGCCATCACAAGTTTCATCGGCATGTTTGCTGTTGCCGCAGCGATTGAGGGGTATCTCTTCGGAATGATCAACCCTGTTTTCCGCATCATCCTGGCGGCCGCCGGCCTCGCTCTCATGTATCCGGGCACGCTCACCGACATCATCGGCCTGTCCGTCGTTGTGGTGATCTTCGTTATCCAGAGGATAACTTCCTCAAAACAAAAAGCCTGACCTGTCATAAAAAGCAAAAAGAAATGCAGCGGCTGCACCGCTGCATTTCTTTTTGCTTTTTATTTCGTTTTGCTTTTCATTTCTTTTCTGCTCAGACCGGTTCCTCGTAGCAAACCTCTCCGATACGGCTGCAGCTCCCGCTGCCGTCCGTCATTTCCACGGTCATCCCGCGGACCCGGTTTTCTTCCGCTGCCGGAACAATCACATCCAGATCCACCTCTTCGCCGTACTGTGTATCCTCAATGCGGATATTCTCCTGCGCAAACCGGTACTGGAACTTTCCAAGCTGCCCGTACGTGCAGTGAATCCGGAGGCGCACCCCGTCGCACATCCTGACGGTCTGCGCGTCTTCCGCCGCTTCTCTCGCGGCAGCGGAATAAGCTCTCACAAGGCCCCCTGTCCCGAGAAGCGTCCCGCCGAAATACCGTGTCACGACAATCAGCGCATTGTGCAGTTCGCGTCCCTCCAGGATCTCCAGCATCGGCCTGCCCGCTGTTCCGGAGGGCTCTCCGTCGTCCCCGGACCGCTTCACTTCATCCGGCGTGCCAGGCGGTCCGGCTATAAAGGCATAGCAGTGGTGCCGCGCGTCGTAGTATTTCTTCCGGACACCTGCAATATAAGCCTCCGCTTCTTCCGCAGACGCCACCCTGACTGCCTCCCCTATAAACCTCGACTTCTTTTCAACGACTTCTGACGAGCCGCGCTGCCTGAACGTCCTGTAGTCCACTGCATTCTCCTCACAGATCGATGTGGCTGACGGCCGTCATGTTTTCCTGAATGCGCCTGTAAAGCTCCTGGGCGGCATTATAGCCCATCTTCTTCTGGCGGTGGTTAACCGCTGCCGTCTCGGCAATAACCGCGAGATTGCGGCCCGGGCGGATGGGAATGGAGTGACAGACCACTTTATTTCCCAGGAACTCCGTCGTCTTGTCTTCAAGCCCGAGCCTGTCGTACTCATGGTCCGGGCTCCACTCCTCGAGCTTGATCACGAGGTCGATCGCCTGAGTATTTTTGACATGCTCAACGCCGTACAGGGTCTTCACATCGATGATCCCTATCCCGCGGAGCTCGATAAAATGCCTCGTCAGGTCCGGTGCAGAGCCGACGAGCGTCACATCGGAGACCTTCCGGATGACAACGACATCGTCGCTCACCAGGCGGTGTCCGCGCCGCACGAGCTCGAGCGCGGCCTCACTCTTCCCGATCCCGCTCTCACCCATGATCAGGACGCCTTCGCCGTACACATCCACGAGGACGCCGTGAATGGAAATACTGGGCGCAAGCTCGACGGCCAGCCAGCGGATAATCTCCGCCATGAAGCCGCAGGTCGAGCGCCCGGTTACCAGCGTGGGGACGCCGTACTTTCTAGCGAGACGAAGCATATCTTCTGACGGCTCTGTCAGCGTCGTGAAAATAACGCAGGGGATGCCGCTTGAGATAAACCGTTCATAGACCTCATCCCGCTGGCTGTCCGGCATCTGCATGATATAGGTATATTCGACATATCCGATAATCTGAACACGCTCCGCGACAAAATGCTCATAGTATCCTGTAAACTGAAGCGCCGGGCGGTTGATGTCCGGCGATGTCAGCTGAATTTTCGACATATCGATCTCAGGGGTCCAGTTCTCCAGTTTGAGAGAGTCTGCAAGTTTCTGAAGGCTGACAACCGTTTTCATGCTTTTCTTCCTTTCTTCGTCTTTTACATGTTCAAGAACGCCCCGGTGTTCCCGCCGCCCATAAGCGGGGGACACCCCTGCTCAGTTGTAATCATACCACATGGCTCTCCGCTGCACAATCAGGGCACTTTCCGGTCTTTTATGAAGATGACTCCCCATGGAAATACTGCCACACCTGTTCCGCCGCCCGCCTGTTCATGGCAGGTGCCTGCGCGAGCTCTTCCACGGACGCATTCCGGACCGCCTCCGTCGAGCCGAATGCCCGGAGCAGGCCCTTCCTTCTCGCACTTCCGATCCCGTCAATATCATCCAGGACCGAGCGGACCTGTCCTTTACTCCGCAGCAGGCGGTGATACTCGATTGCAAAGCGGTGCGCCTCGTCCTGGATCCTCGTTATCAGTTTGAATCCCTCCGACTGCCGGCTGACGGGAATCTCTTTCTCCGCGTACCACAGCCCTCTGGTCCTGTGATAATCATCCTTTACCATTCCGGCGACGGGGATCTTCAGGTCCAGTTCCTCAAGCACCTGCTCCGCGATGTGGACCTGCCCCCTTCCGCCGTCCATCAGGATCAGGTCCGGCAGTGCCGAAAAGCCCTGGTCTCCCTCCTCCGCTCTCCGGAAGCGGCGTGTCAGGACCTCCCTCATGGAAGCGTAGTCATCCGGCCCCGTGACCGTCCTGATCCGGAACTTGCGGTAATCCGTCCTCTTGGGACGCCCCCTGTCGTAAACGACCATGGAACCCACCGACTCGAACCCGCTGATATTGGAAATATCATAAGCTTCCATGCGGTCCGCGCAGGCAACGCCGAGAAGCTCCCGGATCTCCCGGACAGCCCCGCTCGTCCTGCGCTCTTCTCTCTGCATCCGTTCCCGGTCCCTTGACAGCGCGTTTTCAGCGTTTTCTTTTGCCATTTCCACGAGCTTTTCTTTCATGCCTCTTTTCGGCACGCGGATGGAAACCTTTCCTCCCCGGCGCTTTGAGAGCCATTCCTCAAGCAGCTCCCGGTCCGGCACTTCACTCTCCAGCATGAGCTCCCGCGGAATAAACGGCGTTCCCGCATAGTACTGCAGCAGGAAGCTTCTCAGGATCTCTGCAGGATTCTTCGCGTCCTCTGCAGTGAGGAAAAAATGCTCCCGGCCGATCAGCTTTCCGCCCCTCACGAAATACACCTGCGCCACCGCTTCCGTTTCGGACAGCGAAGCATTGCCCTCTTTCTGCATATCCGCCGCAAGGGCGATCACATCCCGGTCATCCCCGTCCGATACCGTGATCTTCTGGCGCTCGGTAACCACCCGGATGCTCTCAATCAGGTCCCTGGTTTCCGCTGCCTCCTCAAACCGCATCTCTTCCGACGCCTGCTGCATTTTTTCCGTGAGGATCCGGATTTCTTCTTCCGTATTTCCGTCCAGAAAGGAGACTGCCTTCCGCACGCGCTCCCTGTACGCTTCAGGATCCGTACAGCCCCTGCAGGGCGCATCGCACTGCCCTATGTGATAATTCAGGCACGGCCTTCCTCCTGACGGGCTCCCGTCCAGCCTGCGGCTGCAGGACCGGATCTTATACAGCTTCCGGGTCAGTTCGATCATGTCGTGAACCGCTCCCGCCGTCGGATAGGGACCGTAGTACTTTGACCCGTCCTTCTTCATCGATCTTACCATGATGATCCGCGGATACATCTCTTCCAGCGTCACCCGGATATAAGGATAAGTCTTGTCATCCTTCAGCATCGTGTTGTACTTCGGACGGTTCTCCTTGATCAGGTTGGATTCGAGGACGAGCGCTTCAAGTTCAGAGTCCGTGACAATATATTCAAAATGATCGATCTGCGAGACCATCCTGACGATTTTCGGCGATTTGTTCCGTGTACTCTGAAAATACTGGCGCATGCGGTTTTTCAGGTTGACGGCTTTTCCGACGTAAAGAATTTCATCCCGCGCGTTCCGCATGATATAAACACCGGGAGAATCCGGGAGCTTTTTCAGCTCTTCTTCGATAATGAACTGTCCATCCATATGTCTGCCCCGTACGGAAAAACAGACTGCAGAACGAAGGTCCCGCAGTCTGCTCCGCTTGATTACTTATATCTTTTTAATGTTTTTCCAGAATTCCTCGTCTTCATGTGAGAGAGGCGGGTCTTTCTCCGGCTCCGGTACCGGCTTCCCGTCCTCGCCTTCAAGCCGCATAATATCGCGCTCACCGACGACAGCCTTAATATTGGCGGCCAGCTCCTCCTCGCTCACTTCTTCGAGCGGGGCGCTGCCTTCCGGACGGTCCGGCACTTCAGTCTGAACCGGACGTTCAGGCTCTTCAGCCGGAA
>CACZTA010000342.1 GCA_902783935.1 uncultured Lachnospiraceae bacterium
CAGGGGATGTGATGCGCCTGAAGAAAACGGGCAGCATCTTCCGTGCATTTTCTTGTGGAGCAGTAAACAATTCCGCAATATCCCGCGTAATGGCGAACCAGTTTCAGCAGTTCGGTCCGCTTATCAGCCGGGCGGCGCACATCGAAATACAGGTTCGGGCGATCGAAGCCGCCGGCATAAATATAAGGGTGCATGAGCCCGGCATAAGAAATGATTTCCGCCCGGACGCGCGGGGCGGCACTCGCGGTAAAGGCAGCCCTGAGCGGCCTGCATCCGTGCGAAGCGAGCAGGGTCTCGAAATCCGGGATCTGCCGGTAAGCGGGACGGAATTCATGTCCCCACTGGGAAATGCAGTGGGCCTCATCCACGCAGAGCATGGAAAAGGGCGGGCCCTGTCTGCAGCTGATTCTGCCGGCGAAGGTGCGGAATTCCGGTGAGCCGAGCCGCTCCGGAGACAGGTAGAGGATTTTCAGTTTTCCTTCGGATACAGTGTCGAGAATTGCCCGCCTCACACCAGGCGCGACGGAGGAGGACAGCATGGCGGCAGGGATTCCGCGGCGCCTGAGGGCTGAGACCTGGTCCTGCATGAGGGAAATGAGCGGAGAGATGATCACGGAAAAACCGGGGAGCATGAGCGCGGGAACCTGGTAACAGACGGATTTGCCGCCCCCGGTCGGCAGGATCCCGAGAACATCCCGCCCGTCAAGGGCCGCGTCGATCAGGGCTTCCTGCCCGGGACGGAATGAGGCATATCCGAAATACTTTTTCAGGTATTCATATTTTTTCGGGTTTTTTTCTGTCATGGACTTCCTTTCTGTTTGGAAAAGAATCTGTCACGTGATAAACTGAAAATAGTGAGAACGGAATAATCCGATCCTGCGGGATCCGGGGACACAGAACATATGCTGAGACGCAGAAAACAGGACGCGTGCGGGACTTCCCGTCAAAACAGAATAAAGAAAAACGGCCGCAGAAGATATCTGGCGGCCGTATTGGCGGCTGCGGCAGTTATTGTTCTGTATCTTCTGTATGCGTTTTTCTGGAGGGGGATAAGGGAACCGGCGACAAAGAGGTCCGCAACGAGTACGAAACCGGTGCTCTACAGGACGGAAAAACAGATGAAGCGAATCATGGGGCTCAGGTTCCGGACGCTTTCCCGAAAGGTAAAGCGGTCCTATGTCATCCCGGGACTGAAAGCAGCCGAATCTCTTCAGGGAGAATTCAGGGCGCCGGTCATGTGCACATCCATGACGCCGCAGGGGCTCTGCGTGACGGAAGACTATCTGTTCATTACGGCATACTGCCATACCGGAAAGCATAATTCTGTATTGTTTATGCTTGACAGAGTGACCGGTGATTATATAAAGACGATTATTCTGGGCGGAAAGGCCCATGTCGGAGGAGCGGCTTACGACCCGGTCCACAGAAATGTCTGGATCTCCGGAGGCACCGGCGATGTGGCGAAAGCGGTATGCTATTCCCTGGAATCCCTGGAGGAATATGACAGCAGCAGTCATGAACCCCTGACAGCGGTCCATAACTATACGCTTGCCTCGATTGCGAGAAGCTCCTATATGACGTATGTGGACGGATTTCTCCTGGTCGGCCTTTTCCGGCGGAACGGACGGGCAGAGCTCGAATGGTTCCGGATTGCGGAAGACGGGGGCCTCTACACAAAGCTGCTGACCTCTTATGACGAACAGCATGAAATCGTCATGATGGACTATATGTCGACTACGCCTGAAAGTATCCAGGGGCTCGCATACGAAGAGCCGGAGTATCTGTTTTCGAAGTCTTACGGAATCTTTGACTCCATTGTCCGGGGATTCCGGACGGATGAGATCGAGACGGATTTCATGATTGAAGAGGCGGTTTTTGCGAAACGCTTTCCGCAGAAGCTCGAGCAGATCTGCGTGGCGGACGGGGAGTTCTACTGCCTGTTTGAATCTGCGGCATATGCATACAGCATGCAGCCCGCGATAAAAATCGACAGAGTACTCGTTTTTGATCTTGCTGATATATTGTCATGAAGGTATAGTTATTGTCAAGCGGGCGTACCGCGGAAGAACTGTGTCCGGCGCAGGTCCGGAAGAACCGGACCGGAATGCAGGCGTGAAGCAGAGGAGGAGTTTGCGATGAGGGCCATGAATTTAACGCTGATGACGGATCTATATGAACTGACCATGATGCAGGGCTATTTTAAAAACCCGTCTGACCAGATCTGCGTCTTTGACGCTTTTTACCGGACAAATCCGTATAACAGCGGCTATGCGATCAGCTGCGGTCTGGAGCAGGTCATTGAATATATTAAAAACCTGAATTTTTCATATGAAGATATCGAGTATCTGAGATCGCTCGGGATCTTCGAGGAAGAATTTCTGAAATATCTGGCAGGGTTCCACTTTACGGGCAGCATCTGGGCCATCCCGGAGGGAACGGTCATGTTTCCGAGAGAACCCATGTTCAAAGTAATTGCCCCTATTATGGAAGCCCAGCTGATTGAACCGGCGATCCTCAATATTCTGAATCATGAATCGATGATCGCGACCAAAGCATCCCGCGTCTGCCGTGCAGCCGAGGGCGACGCCGTCATGGAGTTCGGTCTTCGCCGCGCGCAGGGGCCTGATGCGGGCGTCTTCGGCGCGAGAGCTGCCGTGATCGGCGGCTGCGCCGGCACATCAAATGTCCTGACAGGCAAGATGTTCGGCGTCCCGGTTCTCGGCACGCATGCCCACAGCTGGATCATGAGCTTCCCGTCGGAGTACGAAGCCTTCAAAGCCTATGCAAAGCAGTATCCGGATAACTGCACGCTGCTTGTCGATACATACGACGTGCTGAATTCCGGTGTCCCGAACGCGATCCGCGTCTTTAAGGAAATGCGCGAAGAGGGGCTCGAACTGAAGAAATACGGGATCCGTATTGACTCGGGCGACCTGGCGTACCTTTCCAAAAAGGCCTATGAGATGCTGGCAGAAGCGGGATTTGAAGATGCGACGATCTGCGCATCCTCCGACCTGGATGAATTCCTGATTTCGTCCCTGAAGAGCCAGGGTGCAAAAATCAACCAGTGGGGCGTCGGGACAAACCTGATCACATCAAAAGACTGGCCGGCTTTCGGAGGCGTCTACAAGCTTGCCGGCATCAAGAAGAGCGGGAGCGGGGACTTTATCCCGAAAATCAAGCTCTCGGAAAACTCGGAGAAAATTACAAACCCGGGCAATAAAAAGATTTACAGGATCTATGACAAAGAGACCGGGAAAATCCGGGCGGACCTGATCTGCCTGGAGGACGAGGTCTTCACGGAAGACACGGATCTCCGTATTTTTGACCCGATTGAGACCTGGAAGAAAACGAAATATAAAGCAGGCACTTTTACGCTGAAAGAGATCCTGGTGCCGGTCTTTGAAAACGGGACGTGCGTCTATGACGGGCCGTCGTCGGTGATGGAGCTGCGTGAGCACTGTAAAAAGGAAGTGGCGAGCCTGTGGGAAGAGACACTCAGATTTGAGAACCCCCATCAGGTGTATGTCGACCTTTCGGACAAGCTCTATAAGATCAAGAGCGAACTTCTGGAAGAAATGTCCGGAAATCCGGAGAACTGAGGACGTAATAAATTAAGGCTTGCTTTTTGCGGCGGAGTGGAGTATACTAAACTGCGTCGCAAATGATGGGCTATCGCCAAATGGTAAGGCAACGGACTCTGACTCCGTCATTTCAAGGTTCGAATCCTTGTAGCCCAGCTGAACCTCCGGAA
>CACZTA010000343.1 GCA_902783935.1 uncultured Lachnospiraceae bacterium
AATCGTTTTTCCGTCTCTTTCCGTTGAGGTTTTAAATGACGCAGGCCTGACCAGCCCGGAAGGGACGGAAAAAGCGGACTATGTTCTGGATGTCTGCCGCAGGGGTATTCAGATCGCGCATGAGCTTGGAACGGAGGTTCTGCAGCTGCCGAGCTTCAATGACGGAGCAATCCGGTCAGAGGAGGAGCTCAGAAGAACCTGCGAAGTGATCCGCCGTCTCTGCCTTGACGCGGCGGAGAAAAATGTGAAGATCGCCAGTGAAAATGATTTAAACCAGGAGGACAGCCTCCGGATGATCGGGATGGTCGGACAGGACAATTTCCGCATCCTGTTTGACACGCAGAATTATTATTTGAACGGAGTGGACAATACATCGGACCTGTTCCGGGCCATCGCACCATATGTGGCGCAGATCCATGTGAAAGACGGCATGGGCGGCGTGGTCAGTAATGCACTGATCGGAGAGGGTGAATCCGGATTTGATAAAACAGCGGAAGCAATTAATGAAGCCTATGACGGAGAATGGCTGCTGATTGAGACCTATTATGACCGGCCGCCGTTCAGTGAAATCCAGGCAGATATTTATGACTATATCCGGCGGGACATGGCAACCTGCCGAAGAGTGTTTCATATTGATCAGGAGGGTTATCATGTTAGCAGCAGTATTTAAAGGAAACGGTGTATTATCTGTCGAAGAAGTGCCGATGCCGGAGATCAGGGATCCGAAGGATGTCCTGATTAAAGTGCGTGCTGCAAGTATCTGCGGCAGCGACCTGCACATTCTGAAAGTTCCGCCCGCACAGTACGGTGCGCCCGGGACGATCATGGGGCATGAGTTTTACGGGGAAGTCGCGGAAATCGGCCCGGAAGTCACTGAGTTCGAAGTCGGTGAATATGTGGTCGTCGATAACATTCTGAAATGCCACACCTGTATTGACTGCAAAACCGGCCACGACAATCTCTGCCTGAACGCGAAAATCTTCGGACAGACACTGCCGGGAGGGTATGCCCAGTATTGCGTGATCCCGGAAGCCCAGCTTTATCATATGCCGAAGGATGTCCCTTCCTGGTATGCGGCGCAGACCGAACCACTTGCCTGCGTGATGAACGGGATGAGCAAGATAAACGCGACGCCGGATAAAAAGGTACTGGTTTACGGTGCGGGCCCGATCGGCCTGATTTATACGCGCGTCCTCAAGCTGTACGGCGTGAAGAATCTGGCTGTGGCGGAGATGTCTCCTTACCGCAGGGAATATGCGGAAAAATGCGGCGCTGAATTTACGGTGGACCCGTCGAAGGATAATGTAAAGGAAGTGCTTCAGGAGAAGTGGGGCAGCGGCTGCGACATTGCCATCGATGCAGTTGGGGTCGGTTCTATTTTCGGCGAGGCCGTGGAACTGCTGAACGGCGGCGGAACCCTTCTGATTGTTGGCCAGAATGCCAATGCCGTGTCCGAAGTCAAGCCGGCGACGATCGTGCGGAATGAGCTGACGGTGAAGGGAATGTACTGCTCGCATAACACATTCCCGACGGCGATTAAGCTGCTGCAGAATCCTGAGCTCGGACTGGAGAAGTTCCTGACAAATAAGGTCGAGCTGAAGGACATTCTGACGGGCATCGAAGCGCTGAAGAAGCAGGAGGCCTGCCGGGTGGTCGTATATCCGAACGGATTCTGCTGATTGTCCTGTACTGTTTTTTTTGTTAAACTGTTTAAAACGGCGGAAAAACAGAGATTTCCCCGCTACGGAGATGTAACAGACAGATGAAAGTAACGGTTCGAAGAATAGCAGAAGAAAACAATGTGTCGCCCGCGACTGTGTCGCTGGTGCTTAATAATAAGCCCGGGGTGCGTGACGAGACCCGGAAGCGGATTTCCGATGCTCTGACAAGAAACGGTTATACGATCAGACAGGAAAAGTCAAAGCGGAGAATCCAGTATATCTGCTATCAGAGTTCTGCCTGGTTCGCGGAACGTCCGGATGGTTTTTACACATATGTCCTGGAAGGCCTGGACAGAGGCTGCAAGGAATATAACGCGTCTCTGCGCGTTGCCTATGCGAACAGGTCGAATCTTCAGAATATGATCAATCTCGCGGCTACGGACGGGAACGACGGAATCATTTTCCTCGGTACGGAGTACAGTCATGCAGCCCTCCCGGAGTTTAAGGAATTCCTGATCCCGATTGTGGTTGTCGACAATCCGATCTTTGAGTCCAGGATCAACAGTATCTATCCTGATGACTATGTGGGAATTGATGAGACGATCAAATATCTGAAGGAAAACGGGCATTCTGACATCGGCTTTATTACGATTGAAGGGACGTTCGGGGAACTGTATAACCGGGAACAGATTTTCCGGCGGGTAATGGCAAACAACGGTCTGCAGGTGAATGAGGACCATGTCCTGCATCTGGAGCCGGTGATGTCCTCCGCGAGGAATCAGATTCAGGAGTATATCCGGACGGAGACACACCTTCCGACGGCATTTCTGGCGGTCAACGATATCATTGCGGCGACCGTGATGGCGAGTCTGGCGGGGAACGGCATAAAGGTTCCGGAGGATATTTCCATTATCGGGTATGATGATTCCAGCCTCTGTGAACTTACAGCGCCGAATCTGTCCTCGATCCGGTCGGATGTGGCTGCCATGGGGGAATATGCCGTGAGACGGCTGGTGCAGCTGATCGAGAACGGGAATGAACCTTATATGAAGGTGATGCTGGCCACGCGTCTTGTGACCCGCGGATCCACGGGGCCTGCGTGCAGGTGAAGAGAAGAATATAAATCAGGGTGCCTGTCACCGCACACCGGTGGTGACAGGCACCCTGCTGTTCTGGTACCAGGTACGTTGTACCTGTTTTTATTTTGCCTGTTTTCTGCGTTCTATCGCGGATACAATAATTGTGCAGGACGCGTCGCCCGTGATATTGACGGTCGTGCGGCCCATATCAAAGATGCGGTCGACACCCGCCACGAGGGCAATCCCTTCAACCGGAAGCCCGACAGATGCCAGCACCATGGCCAGCATGACCATGCCGGCGCCCGGGACGCCGGCCGTTCCGATGGAAGCCAGCGTAGCCGTGAGAACGATCGTCAGCATCTGCGGGAATGTCAGACTGATTCCGAAGCAGGATGCGATGAAGACAGCGCAGACGCCCTGGTAGATCGCAGTTCCGTCCATATTGATGGTGGCGCCGAGCGGCAGGACGAAGGAGGCGATGTCTTTGTCCGCTCCGAGATTTTCCACGCATTCCAGGTTGATCGGAAGCGTGCCGACTGAGGATGCGGATGAAAAAGCAAACATGATCGCCGGCATCATTCCTTTAAAGAAGGCAATCGGACTCAGTCCGGCACCGATCTTTACAGACAGGGAGTAGACGATGACCGCATGGAGAATGTAAGCGATATACGCCACAAGAAGCACTTTTGCCAGTGAGCCGAGCACGGCAGGGCCGTTTTCAGCGACCACCGGGCAGATCAGGCAGAAGACGCCGATGGGGGACAGTGCCACGATCATCTCCATCGATTTCATGAAAACATCATTCAGAGTGTCTACCATTGTGAATTCGATCTCGCGCTGCTGTTCGACGAGGAGCAGTGCGAAACCGATGATCAGGCTGGCGACGATGATCTGCAGCATATTTGCCTCGACAAACGGCTTAAAGAAATTCGAGGGGAAAATTCCGACCAGTGTGTCCATGAAATTCACCGGCTCGGACGCTTCATAGACAAGGTCCGTTGTCTGAAGGACCGGGAAGAATCCTTTGAAAACGTTTGCCAGGAAAAGGCCGATTGTGATGGCAAATGCGGTCGTGCAGAGATAATAGACGATGGTTTTGATGCCGATCGAGCCGACTTTCCTGATGTCGCGCATGGAGATTACACCGGACATGATCGAGAAGAAGACCAGCGGGGTAACGACCCATTTAATCAGGTTCAGGAATATTGTACCGAACGGCTTAATGTATGTCGTGGCGATCGATGCATGGCTGATCAGCAGCATTCCGACTATGATGCCGAGAACAAGTGCAATAAAGATCTTTGTTGCGAGTGACATTTTCTTTTTCTTTTCCATTTTTTGTACCTCCCTTTAAGAAAAGAATTAGTATACGTTCTCTTACACCCTGCAGGCCTCCGTGACCGCCTCGCTGAAGGTGGGATGCGGCCGGATGACGCCGGCCATCTGCTCAAGAGTCAGTCCGGCAGAGATGGCTGCGGCAAACTCTCCGATGATATCGGAAGCTCTGGCGCACATCATCTGGGCGCCCAGGATCCGGTGCGTCTCTTCCTCGTACACGACCTTGATGAATCCCCGCTCCTGCCCGGAAAGAACCGTTTTCCCGTTGGCGGACATGACGATTTTTTTGCTCTTGCAGACCACACCCTGTTCTTTTGCCTGCTCCGCGGTAAGTCCCGCGGAAGCGATCTCCGGATCGGTATAAATGCAGGACGGGATAACCTGGAGATTGACCGGCGCCTTTGCTCCGTTCATATGGGCAACGGCATTTTTTCCCATGGCAGTCGCTGCGTGCGCCAGCATCATGCCGCCCGTCACATCCCCGATGGCATAGACGCCGGGGATGGCAGTCTGTCCGTACGCGTCCGTAAGGATCCTCCCTTTTTCGGTCTCAGGCATGCAGTCCGCGCTGAAAAGACCTTCTGTGACCGGCCGCCTGCCGGTGCAGATCAGGATTCCGTCAGCTGTTACCGTCTGCGCCGCATCCTTTTCCGTATAGACACATTCAAGCAGTCCCGTGCCGTCTCCGGCGCTGCGGATTTCCTCCACGCGGGTGCCGGTCAGGATGGTGACGCCGCGCTTCTTCATAAGCATTTTCAGGCTCTGGGAGAGTTCTTTGTCCAGATTTGCGATGATGCGGGGCAGGGCTTCAAGTACCGTCACCTTTGCACCGAAAGCATTGTAGACAGATGCAAACTCCATTCCGATAACACCGCCGCCGATGATCAGCAGGTGATTGAACAGACGGTCTTTCTCCAGCAGGGCATCGCTCGTGACGACGCCGGGAAGGTCCGCACCCGGAATCGGCGGAAGAGAAGCAGCGGAGCCGGTTGCAATCAGAATAAACTTTGCGTCAATCCGCCGTATTTCACCGTCCGGTGTTTCCGCCTCTACAATATGCGGTCCCGCGATACGGCCGGTTCCTTCGACCACCTCAACTTTTTTCTGCTTCATCATGAGCGCGATGCCCGAACGAAGGCTGTCGGTCACCTCCTTTTTACGCGCCTGGATCTTCTTCATATCGAAGGAGACTCCCTCCGCGCAGAGGCCAAAACGGTCACACTCGTTCATCTGCCTGTACAGATCTGCTGCATGGAGCAGCACTTTTGTGGGAATGCAGCCGTGATTCAGACAGGTGCCCCCAATCGCGTCCTTCTCAATCAGCACGACTTTCATTCCGTAGACGCCGGCAGCTTCCAGGGCCGCCTCATATCCTCCGGGACCGCCGCCGATCACTGCCAGATCATAGTCTCTCATAGTTATGTCACCTCATTTATTGTCACGGTAATTCCCTTATCAGGAGTTTCCGTATATCGTCAGCCGCAGCAGACGCTCCGTAAAATGAATCCTGTGTCCGAAGTCCCGAAACAGCCTCTGAGAGAGACCGCTTCTCATACGGCAGCCCTTTCAGCCGGGCCGCCAGCTCCGGGGCGAGCGCCGGATCCATCGCATCCGTCCGGCACAGGCAGTCCGCCACGATTCCCCTGTTTACCTCCAGCAGAATTTCGATTCCGCCCCAGTCAAAACGTCCTGAAAGCTGATGCGTAAACGGGATGGAACGCCCGAAGAGCCATTTGTCAGAGGCAAACCACTCCGCATCCTTCGGGATGTCCCCGGCGGCATCATCCTGAAAACGCTCTGCTGACAGCTCCTCCACAGGCAGTCTTCCGTACACGCCGGAAAATGCCTCCTTCAGGCGGTCTTCCAGCTGCGCATCACTTATTCCCGGACAGAATTCCGCCAGATTTGCCACACGGGAACGGACAGAATCGACGCCCTTTCCCCTCAGCTTGTCTCTGTCCACATTCAGATAGCGGCTCAT
>CACZTA010000344.1 GCA_902783935.1 uncultured Lachnospiraceae bacterium
AAGGCAATGAGGTGATATTATGGCGGCAAAGAATAATGAAAAAACAGTTTCGACGGATGAAGGGAAAAAAGCCGACATCACAGCAGCCGCGCCGGATTTCCGAAATCCCGAATACTACAGTAACCGTGAGCTTTCCTGGCTGAAATTCAATGCCAGGTGTTTAAGCGAGGCGAGGGATACTAAAATCGTTCCTCTTTTTGAACGGCTCAAGTTTCTTGCAATTACGCAGTCAAACCTGGATGAGTTCTTTATGGTCCGGATCGCATCCCTGAAAGACCAGGTGGCAGCCGGTTATAAGGGAACGGATATCGCCGGCATGACATCGTCCATGCAGCTCGAGGAGCTTGGCAAAAACGTCCATGAATTTGTCAAAGACCAGTATAATACGTTTAACCGCATGCTGGTCCCGGCTCTGGAAAAAGCCGGCCTGTCCCTGATTTCGGATTACCAGGCGCTTTCCCAGAGGCAGAGTGACTACCTTGACCGCTATTTTGAGGAAGAAGTCTATCCGGTCCTCACGCCTATGGCGATGGATCCGTCGAGACCTTTCCCGCTTGTGCGGAACAAATCACTGAATATCGGCGCCCTGATTGAGGCAAAGGGATCCGAACCGCTTCCGAAGAAATCTAAAAAGAAGAAAGAAGCCCCCGAGTTTGCCACAGTTCAGGTACCGTCCGTGCTTCCGCGAATTGTCCGGCTGCCGGATTCCGAAAACGGAAGCCAGGCGGTGATTCTGCTCGAGGAAGTAATCCGCAAGTATATCGACAGGCTTTTCCAGCATTACCATGTCGTCTGTACATGCCCGTACCGGGTCATGAGAAACGCGGACCTGACGATCGATGAAGAAGAAGCGGAAGATCTCCTGATTGAGATTCAGCGGCAGATTAAAAAGCGTCAGTGGGGAGAAGTGATCCGCCTTGAGGTCAATGACGCGATTGACAAACGGCTCCTGAAGATCCTGAAAAAAGAATTCGCGATCGATGACAGGGACCTGTATTATATCAGCGGACCGCTTGACCTGTCTTTCTGCATGAGCCTGTACGGCCTTGACGGTTTTGACGCATATAAGACGCCTAAGTATACACCCGCACCGGTTCTCGAATTCATGGATCAGGCTGATATTTTTGAAGTGATCCGGAAAAAGGACGTCCTTGTCCACCATCCGTATATGACATTCGATCCGGTCGTCCAGTTCGTCAGGCAGGCATCGAAGGATCCGAATGTCCTGGCCATCAAGCAGACACTGTACAGGGTCAGCGGGAATTCCCCGATCATCCATGCACTCGAGCAGGCTGCAGATAACGGCAAGCAGGTCACGGTCCTGGTTGAACTGAAAGCGAGGTTTGATGAAGAGCATAACATCGCGTGGGCCAAAACTCTTGAACAGGCCGGCTGCCATGTCATATACGGCCTGCTGGGCCTGAAGGTCCACAGCAAGATCACCATGGTGGTCAGACGGGAAGAAGACGGGATCAGGCGCTACGTCCATCTCGGGACCGGAAATTACAACGATTCGACCGCCAAGCTCTATACAGATCTGGGCCTCTTCACCTGTGACGAGGGAATCGGACAGGATGCGACTGCCGTTTTCAACATGCTCTCCGGTTATTCGGAACCCGACCGCTGGTATAAGCTGATGGTAGCGCCGATCTGGCTGAAAAATGATTTCCTGAAGCTCATCCGCCGTGAGACGGAAAATGCGAAGGCCGGAAAAAGTGCATTTATCCGGGCAAAAATGAATTCAATCTGTGATCCGGAAGTGATCGCGGCGCTCTATGAAGCTTCCTGCGCAGGGGTGGAAATTGACCTGCTCGTCAGAGGTATCTGCTGCCTGAAAGTCGGCATTCCGGGAGTCTCGGAACACATACGGGTTCGTTCCATCGTCGGGAATTTCCTTGAGCATGCCCGTATTTTCTGGTTCCACAATAACGGGGATGATGAACTGTTTATGGGCTCCTCGGACTGGATGCCGAGAAACCTTGACCGAAGAGTTGAGATCGTTTTCCCGGTGGAAGACAAGCAGCTCCGCTCAGAAGTGCGGCATATTCTCCAGACGGAATTTGAAGATAATGTAAAAGCCCACATCCTCCAGGCAGACGGCAGTTATGAAAAAATTGACAAGCGGGGGAAAGTCCTTGTCAATTCCCAGGAACAGTTCTGTGAGGAAGCCTGGGCCAGGATCCCGAAAGAACCTGTTCCTGCCGAAGAGAGACATTTTACACCGGCTGAACCGATTGAATCTGATGAATAAAGTAAATGAGGTTAGCTATGGATAGCTTTATTCTTCATGGGGCGGTCCTGTTCAGTGAGGACGTCCGTGAACTGAAAGAATACGATGATGCTTATGTCGTATGTGCAGACGGCGTGTGCCAGGGCGTTTACGAGGAAATCCCCGGGGAATTCAGTGACCTTCCGGTTGAAGATTTCTGGGACAAGCTGATTATTCCCGGGCTGGCTGACCTTCATACGCATGCGCCGCAGTACACGTTCCGGGGTCTTTACGGAGATATGGAACTCCTCGAGTGGCTGGACCGGGTGACATTTCCGGAGGAAATGCGTTACGATGACATGGATTACGCCGCCAGGGCCTATGACCTGTTTGTGGAAGACCTGTTTACCGGGGCAACAACCAGGGCAGCCATATTTGCAACAAAACACACAGATGCGACGCTGCTCCTGATGGACATGCTGGAGGAGACGGGACTGGTGACGCTGGTCGGAAAAGTCAATATGGACCGCGGCGTTCCGCACGGATACTGCGAGACCACCGGAGAGTCTGTCAGTGAGACGCTGAGATGGCTCGAAGAAGTCCGGAGCAGGGGATACCGGAATACATCCCCGATTCTGACTCCCCGGTTCACCCCGACCTGTACGGATGAACTCATGAAGCAGCTCGGAGATCTTTCAGGCAGGTACGGCCTGCCTGTTCAGTCCCATCTCTCTGAGAATCTCGACGAGATCAGTCTCGTGAGCCGTCTCTGCCCGGATACCCGGTTTTACGGAGAGTCGTATGACCGGTTCGGGCTGTTCGGAACTCAGGGAAAAACGATTATGGCCCACTGCGTCTGGTCAGGAGAAGAAGAAATCGAACTGATGCTTAAGAACGGTGTCTATATAGCGCACTGTGCCCAGTCGAACATGCGCATCCGGTCCGGTGCCGCACCTGTGAGCCTCTATCTCGACAAAGGCATGCACGTAGGTCTCGGGTCTGATACGGCGGGAGGGGCTGAACTCTCGATTTTCTCGGCCATGAGGGACGCCGTCCTCAGTTCTAATCTGAGGTGGCGGCTGTATGACCGGGATGTCAGACAGATTTCCTTCCCCGAGGCTTTCTATATGGCAACGCTGGGTGGCGGCGCCTTTTTCGGAAAAACGGGGACATTTAAAAAAGGATATGAATTTGATGCTGTCGTCCTTGATGACGATAATATCCAGACGCTGTATCCGGCTTCACCTGCGGAGAGGGCCGAAAGGCTGATGTATCTTGCGGATGACCGGCATGTCGTCGGCAAATATGTGAGGGGATGCAAGCTGTATTGAGACAGGTGTCCCTGATAACGGAGCAAATGTATGGAATTTCAAAAGAGAGAAGTAAAGAAAAAAGTACCGGCCGGTAATGATATCGAACAGAAGCTTCTGAACTGGCCTGACAGCTTTTACAGGGAGCGGGATCCTCTTGTAAGGAAATCGCTTCTTGATGCCGCCGACCAGAATAACATGACGCCGGAAGATAATGAATTCCGGAGAAAGCTTCTGAAGATCCGGTATCCGAAGATTGATAATCCGTCATTAGACCAGACAGATCTGTATCTGAGGGCATGGATGGACCTCCGGTTCCTGGCAACAGACGGGGGAGGGTTGTTCGGAAGGGGCCTGAATCCGAAAAAAGTGATGAAAGTCCTGTCCGGAATGGGATATGACCTGCCTGCCGATAAGCGGGAAGAGAGACTTCTGTATGAGGAACTCTATCACCTCGGCATGCTCTATATCGCCCTGTGCCGCGAAGATAAAACCTATAATTCGCTGCTTCTCGGGCTGGGAACGATCTCCGAGACACGTCAGGTGAATAAGATAGCGGCGGAATTCAGGAATGTCGGATCAAATGTCATGAAAAAATATCACTGTACGGAAGAGGCAGCCCTGTTTTCGAAGGCTGTTCACAACGCTTTTGCGGACATGTTCCCGGATTATGCAGAGTTACTGACCATTGAAGACAATTGATTACTAACAGGAGGTTTCACTAATATGATTGAAAACAGGATTTATAATTTTTCTGCAGGCCCGTCCATGCTTCCGGAGAAAGTGCTCCTGAAGATCAGGGACGAGATGCTGAACTGCGGCGGTTCCGGCATGTCCGTTCTTGAGATGAGCCACCGGTCCGGCGTCTATGACCGGATTATCAATGATGCCGTGTCAAATGTCCGTGAAATCATGAATGTCCCGGACAATTATAAGATTCTCTTCCTCCACGGAGGAGCGTCGGGCATGTTTGCCGCTGTCCCGATGAACCTCGGAAACGGAACCGGAACGGCGGATTATATTATCAGCGGCAATTTTTCCGGTGCTGCTTACAAGGAAGGAAAGAAATATCTGAAGAACGCGAGAGTCGCAGCAACTTCTGAAGATGATCAGTTCCGCCACATCCCGAAACAGGAGGAACTTGATCTCAGCCCCGATGCGGATTATGTCCATGTGTGCTGGAATAATACGATTTTCGGTACAAAGTATAATTATGTCCCGGACACAGGCAGCGTCCCGCTTATTGCGGACATGTCTTCCAGTATTATGTCAGAGCCTGTCGACGTGTCAAAATTCGGGGCGATTTATGCCGGCGTCCAGAAAAACCTGGCTCCGGCCGGGCTGGCCATTATGATTATTCGCGAAGATCTCCTCGGCCATGAGATGGCCATCACGCCCAAAATCTGGAATTTCCGGACGGAAGCGGAGAAGAACTCGATGCTGAATACGCCGCCGACATTCCCGATTTATGTCGTCAAGCTGGTGACGGATTACCTGAAGGAGCAGGGCGGCCTCACTGAAATGAAGCGGAGAAATGAAGAGAAAGCGGGCCTCCTCTATGACTATCTGGATTCGCAGGATTTTTATATTTCCGCCGTCAGACCCGAAGACCGCTCCATGATGAATGTCACGTTCAGAACGGCCAGTGAAGAACTTGACAAAGAGTTTGTCGCAGGCCAGGCCGCGAGAGGTTTCTCCAATCTCAAGGGACACCGCCTGGTAGGAGGCATGCGCGCATCGATCTATAACGCCATGCCGAAGGAGGGCGTCGAAGCACTGATTGATTATATGAAGGATTTTGCCAATGCACATTCATGACCGTATTCAGGAACGCCGCGGCGTTCCTGAATCCTTATACCGCGTAGTTAAGCAAAACACAGTCTCCGGTGAAAGAGAGGTGACGACGGGATGTTTCCGGTAGTAGTCCGCGGAGGCGGTGATCTGGCCACAGGGACAATTCTGCACCTTTCCTGCGCCGGGTATCCGGTCATTGTTCTGGAGTCATCCCTTCCGACGGCAATCCGCAGAGAAGCCGCTTTCAGTGAAGCGGTCTATAAAAATATCAAAACAATCGAAGGGATCAGCTGTGTGAAAGCCGGAACGGCAGAAGAAGCGCTGTCGGAAGCAAAACCGGGCAGGCCGGTCATGCTGGTCGATGAGAACGCGTCTTCTCTGAAGACGCTGAAGCCGGAGGTTCTGGTGGACGCTATCATGGCAAAGAGAAACTGCGGGACAAAATGCGGCATGGCGCCTCTTGTCATTGCGCTCGGCCCCGGCTTCAAAGCCGGCCGGGATGCGGATTTTGTTATTGAAACAAAGCGGGGCCACAGGCTGGGACGGATTATTTCTGACGGCTGTGCGGCTCCGAATACAGGGATTCCCGGAATGATTGAAGGACACGGGGCAGACCGCGTCATTCATGCGCCTGAGGGAGGATGCCTGAGCGTGTTGTGCGGCATCGGATCTGCTGTACGGAAAGGCGACCTGGTCGCGGAGGTTGTTTCAGCGGATGGAAAAAAGGTTCCGGTTTATGCTTCCCTGTCCGGCGTTATACGGGGAATGCTTCCTGACGGATTCGGTGTCACGGCAGGCCTCAAGATGGCTGATATTGATCCGCGCCTTTCCGAACTGGAAAACTGCCGCACTGTCTCGGACAAGGCGAGGTGCATCGCGGGCAGTGTTCTGACACTGATTTCCGCATATGAACACCATTGCCTTGATCTTCTCAGAAATGCGGAGGAAAGAAGGGAATAGTATGGTAACCGGGATATTCGGTGCGGGTCTTCCTGAGAAGCTGACGGAGCTTCCCCGCGGGGCTGTCGTATGCATGGTGGGCGCAGGCGGAAAGACGACGCTGCTGCACATGCTGGCGGAGTTTTACCGGGAGAACGGGTTTCATGTTCTCGCAGGGACGACGACCCACATGGAAAAACCGGAAAAGCTGTGCGTATCTCCGGCAGCCGCCATCCGGGAAATGGCCGGTTCCGGCATTGCTTTTACCGGCCTTCCGGATCCGGAAAATGAGAGGAAAATCATTTCCCTTCCGGAAGAAGAACTGAGGACCGCGGTTAAAGCCTCGGACTATACGTTTCTGGAAGCGGACGGCGCGAGAAGAATGCCGGTCAAAGTCCCTTACGGCCATGAGCCCGTGCTTCCCCCTTATACAACCCATGTGGTCTCCGTCGGAGGCATGCATGCAGTCGGAAAGCCGGTTGGCCTGATTTCGTATAACAGAGAAGGAGTCATCCGTTTCCTGGAGGAGTATTTTTCAGTTGAGACCGTCACCGGGGAATCAACCTTGCTGACAGAGGAGATGCTCTGCTGTATTGTCCGCCGCGCATATGAGGATAAAGTGAGGGCTGCGGCGCCTCATGCTGAACTGATTCCGGTCCTGCATGATTTATCCGGAGGAGGAACGGGGCTATGGCGGTCCATCTGATTTATCTCGCGGCCGGATTCAGCTCGAGATTCGGCTCAAACAAGCTTTTTTACCTGATGGACGGGAAACCGATGTACCGCCATGTGCTGGACCGCCTTCTGGAAATCCTGAAGGACGGAACATTCTGCGCGGATCTTACGGTAGTGACGCAGTATGAAAGGATCTGCCGCGAGATGGCAGGGGAACCTTGTACGGTCACCGTCAACCCGGATCCTTCAAGAGGGATTTCTTCATCTCTCGCCGAAGGCATCCTGTCTCTGGAAAGAAGAGGGGCGCTTTCAGAAGATGACCTGCTTGTCTTCTTTAACGCAGACCAGCCGAAACTGGGAAAAGAAACGATCTGCCGCTTTCTTGAAAAAACACTTGCCTGCGGTGCGGATCTCGCTGCTGCAGGAATAAACGGGATTCCGAAAAATCCCTGTGCTTTCCGGGGAATTTATGCAGCTGAACTGAAGAATCTGACGGGTGACACAGGAGGGAAACAGCTGAT
>CACZTA010000345.1 GCA_902783935.1 uncultured Lachnospiraceae bacterium
ATTCCCGCCTCCGAGATCGCCGCACTTACTTCGCTGACAATCCCGTCGACAAACTCTTCCCGCTGCAGTTTGTGTGCGTCGACCTGTGCGCAGAGATCTGCATAGACTTCAGGTTTCCAGTAACGGAGCGCAAGATCATCCAGTTCAACCTTAATGCGGGAAATACCGAGACGCTGGGCAAGCGGCGCATAGATATCCATCGTCTCGCCGGCTTTTTCAAGCTGCTTTTCACGCCTCATATATTCAAGCGTGCGCATGTTGTGAAGACGGTCTGCCAGTTTGATAATAATGACACGGATATCCCGGGCCATCGCCAGGAACATTTTCCGCAGATTCTCAGCCTGGATCTCAACTTTCTCAACTTTATAATCCACCTGGCCGAGCTTGGTGACGCCGTCTACCAGAAGCGCCACATCATCCCCGAATTCTTCACGGATCTCTTCGACGGTCGCATGCGTATCCTCCACCACATCATGAAGGATCCCCGCTGCAATTGTCTCCTTATCCATCTCGAGATCCGCCAGGATAATGCCTACGCAAAGCGGGTGGATAATATACGGCTCCCCGGACTTCCTCATCTGGCCTTTGTGAGCGTCATCCGCCATATGATAAGCTTTTTCAATCATCGTCAGATCATCAGAAGGATGATATAAGAGTACACGCCTCTTAAGCTCCTGATATAATTCATCAGGAGCCGTAAAGTCTTTCGGCGTACTCAGTACAGGTGCCGTCTTTCTGATTAATCTGTGCTCATCATTATCCAGACCGATTAACGGCCCGGACGATACGGTTTTCGCTTCACTCATCAGCACAACCTGTCAGTCAGTTATTTCCCTTCGTAGCAGACCACGCTCTCAACATCATATTTCGAAAGCTTTGCACGTCCGTCAAGCCCTGCAAGTTCAAGCAGGAAAACCATTTTCACTACTTCACCGCCGAGGCCTTCAATAAGTTTTCCGGCAGCCTCAACCGTCCCGCCTGTCGCGATCAGGTCGTCAATGACAACAATCTTCTCCCCTTTTTCGATGGCGTCCTTATGAACTTCAATCGTGGCTGTACCGTATTCAAGATCATAGGTCTGTGAAACCGTCTCACAGGGAAGCTTTCCGGCCTTTCGGATCAGGACGAACGGTTTATGCAGATTATAGGCGATCGGCATGCCGAAAATAAATCCGCGTGATTCCAGTCCTGCGATCTTATCAAACTCAAGACCCTCGAGCTTTTTCTGCATCTCATCGATCGCCAGATGCAGTCCGTCTGCATTCTGGAGGACAGATGTGATGTCACGGAAGATGATGCCCTTTTCAGGAAAATCAGGAATTGATCTGATATAATCTTCAACTCTTTCTTTGCTCATGGTGATTCTCCCTGATAATTATATTTTTTTAGATCCGCCGGTACTGTACAGTACCTGAACGAACAACTTCTATTGTAATATAGCACGAATAAAATGTGAAGGAAACTATGTTTTCAATCTTCATTTCCCTGTAATACGCGGGTTCACCGAAACCCGGTAATTACCGCCTGAAGCCTGCGGTCTCCCATATACTCATCAAATTCCGCTTCATAGACAATCGAAATGACCGGGTCATTCAGTACGCGCTCATACAGAGCTTCCGCATCGCGGAAGCAGATCGCATCTGTCTGTCTCCGGTTCCGGACATTGTGTATGACAGATCCGTATTCCGCTGACGCTTCCTGCTCTGTTGCGGAACGCAGGCGCATTTTCAGAAGGCTGCTCCTTGCGCCAAACAGCTTCGGATGCTCACAGAGGACATTTTTTTCTCCGAATTTCGGGCGGGGGTTTCCTTTCCCGAACGGCTCCATGAGCTGCAGCTCCGTCACCAGTTTTTCTGACAGGTCAGAGACGCGGACAATTGCATCCAGACAGATTTTCGGGACCAGGTCTTCTTCCGTCAGCGTGCACTCTCTGTTCAATGCCTCACGTAATGCAGGAATATTTTCCTCCCGGATCGTCAGCCCGGCTGCCATGGGGTGGCCGCCGTACTTCACAAGGAATCCGCTGACTTTCCCGAGCTCTTCCGACATATTATAAGCCTCAACTGATCTTCCGGATCCCTTCACCGCATCCCGGCCGCGTGTCAGAATAAATACCGGCCGGCTGTATTTCTCCCTGATCCTGCCTGCAGCAATCCCGGCTATGCTTTCGTGAACATCGGGAAGGAATAC
>CACZTA010000346.1 GCA_902783935.1 uncultured Lachnospiraceae bacterium
AATCATTCTGAGAAGGTTTTCGGCCGCCTTTCTGCCCAGCTGTTCCTTCGGATGGACAAAAGACGTAAACGGCACTTTCCCGATGCCCGCCAGATATGAATCATCGATGCCGACGACGGAGAGGTCCTCCGGAACGCTGCCGCCTCTCTTCAGGAACAGATCAATCAGCTGGTAGGCGACCTGGTCATTATAGCAGAGTACGCCCGTGCTGTCCCCGATTCTCCGGAACAGGTAATCTTCTATGTCCGCGAGACTGACCGTTTCCGGCGTATCAAGCCACATGATGTTTTCCTGTTCCGTCCGGAGGCCGGCTTCCGCCATCGCTTCCAGATACCCCTTATACCGGAGCGGCCCCTGCCCGTCATCGCCTTTCAGGACGGCAGCTATTTTCTTATGCCCTGCGTCAATCAGAACCTTCGTCGCTTTTGCCGCAACCCGCGTGTCGTCGATTCTCACGCACGGGATATCGATGTCCCGGTAGAATGCATTGAAGAAAATCACAGGAATCCCCCTGTTCAGGATCTCTTCATAATAATGAAGATTCGGATTCGGAAGGGCGCTTTTTGCCGGTTCAACGATCAGGCCGTCGACGTTGTCCTTTTCCAGGATCGTCTTCAGGACCGCCTCCTCCCGGTGCAGCCGGTTGTCGGTGAAATTCACCTGCATCACATATCCGTTTTTTGACAGGATCCGTTCGATCCCCTTCAGTGTGTCCGGGAAAATATAACTCTCGTAAAATGTACTGATGACGGCGATCGTCATGGTCTTCGGCCGCAGCGTCTTCCGGGAGACCGTCTCGCTCCCGGGAGCGCCCCCAATATAGGTGCCGCTCCCTTTCACCCTGGTCACGTAACCGAGGGAAGCGAGCTCGCCGGTCGCATGGCGGATCGTCTGCCTGCTCAGACCGAAGCGCTCTGACAGCTCCATTTCAGACATCAGCCTGTCGCCGTTCTGAAATGTCCCGTTTGTGATGTTTTCTTTTACCCACTCGACAACCTGCAAGTACTTCGCTTCCTGTCCCGGCATACGCCCACCGCCTTTTCAAGTTATTCCGGATCTGCCTTCTGTTATTTGATGACAGCAAGAGACTCTCTGTCAGCAAACAGCGCAACGAAGACCAGGAACACAACGCCCTGTACCAGCTGCTGCGCCTGCGTGGAGAGGCCGACCATGTTCAGGCCGGAGGAAAGGACCACATACAGGAGGGATCCTATGATAATATTCGAGAACCTCGCCTTCGCGCCGCCCGAGATCGGCATGCCGCCGAGAACGAGCGCGATCAGGATCTGCGTCTCTACCTGGTTGCCGCCGGACGCCGTCACCGAACCGACTTTGATCGAATTGATGAAAGCGGCAAAGCCTGTCAGGGCTCCTGCGAGCACATACACCAGGAACTTCATTTTGTCCGTCCGGATACCGGCAAATTTCGCGGCCTTCTCACCTGCACCGATAGCTTTCAGATAAATACCGAATTTCGTAAAATTGAAGGCGATCAGCCCGATCACGACGACGACCAGCGTGCAGATCAGCTTCAGTCTGTCGGTGTTCAGCATGATCAGCTTCGCGCTGCCCTGTACCGGCGCATTCGATGTGAGGTACTTGATAATGCCGCGGAACAGGAACATCGTACAGATCGTGACAATGAATGACTTGATCTTACGGTTGACATAAAAGAACCCGTTAATAGCGCCGATGGCTGCGCCTGTGGCAATGCCCCCGATAATGGCCAGCGGGATGCTCGTCTTTGAGAGCAGGCAGACCACGATCGAAGCCATGCCGAGGATCGAGCCCTGTGAAAAATCAAGGCCGCCCATCGTCATGATAAAGAAGACGCCTGTCGAGGCGATCATCGTCACATAGACGGACGACATCGCCATGGAAAGCTTGGTCAGCATACGGCCTTTTGTCAGCGTATTGAACACGAAAAAGACAACGACAAGGCCGACAATCGGAAGAAGGGAGCGCAGAAGCGCCATCCTGGAACGTTTTTTCAGAGCCTCTTCTCTCGAGACTGCTACTGTATTCTCTGCCATGTTCTCCCTCCTTATACCATCCTGGCGATCAGGCTGTCTTCATCCAGATCGGGACTGCGCAGAAGTTCACCGTTGACTGTCCCGTCCTTCATCACCAGGATCCTGTCGCACATGCCGATCAGCTCCATCAGCTCTTCGGAAATCATGATGATCGACTTTCCGTTCTTTCTCATTTTGTCCATCAGCTGGTAGATATCCTGCTTTACTTTGATATCAATGCCTCGCGTCGGGCTGTCCAGTACCAGGATATCCGAGTCCTTGCCGATCCAGCGTGCCAGAACAACCTTCTGTTTATTTCCGCCTGAGAGATCGGAGACAAACTGGTCGGTGTCGACCATCTTGACGGACATTTCCGCGGCAAACTTCTTCGCAAACGCCTTCATCTTCGCTCCGGAGAGAATGCCCGGGAGGCTTGTGAGGTCGCTGAGAGACGGCAGGCAGATATTGTCGCCTATGCTCTGGTTCCTGATGACGGATTCGTTGTCGCGGTCTTTGGACGTGTACGCCATGTTGTGGCTGATAGCGGCCGGTATATTGTTGATCTCCGTGCCGTCCGCCAGCTTAACCGTGCCGGTGCGGTCAAAGGAAGCGCCGAAGCACGCCTTGCCCACTTCATGCATGCCGGACTCGGACAGACCGCCGAACCCCAGGATCTCTCCCTTATGCAGGTCAAAGCTGACATTATGTATCTGGCCCGGCACACTCACATCCCGGACAGACAGGACGACCTCGTCAGATACCTTCTCCCCGTAATCGGCGCGATAGTAATCACCCGTCACCTCGCGGCCGACCATCAGCTTCTTCAGTCCGTCTTCATCGATTTCCGAACTCTTCACCGTGCCGATATAAACGCCGTCGCGGAGACAGGTGATCGTATCGGACATACGCAGGACCTCCGGCAGGTCATGAGAAATGAAAATGACCGTATTCCCTTCGGAGCGGATCCTGTTCATCTGCTTATAGAGCTCCTCGCGGCCTTCCTGCGAGAGGGCCGTCGTCGTCTCGTCGATGACGACGATCTTCGGCTGGAAATAGGTGGCCTTGACGATCTCAACCAGCTTCCGGTCTTCAAAATTATATTCGTCGACCATATCCGCTGCCTTGATTCTGCCAAACCCGTATTTATTAAGCAATTCCTGTGCCTCGCGGTTCATGGCGTTGGTGTTTTTAATGCCGTGGCTCACGAAGCGGTCCTCGTGACCGAGGAAAATGTTCTCCGCGACCGTCAGGCCGGAGAGCGTCCCAAGTTCCTGCACAATGATGGACACGCCTTCATTATTTGCCTCGACCTGGTTCTTCGGATGGATCTCCCTGCCGTCCAGAATAAAATGGCCGCTGTCGATCGTATAAATGCCGGTAAGCATATTGGTCAGCGTGGACTTGCCTGATCCGTTTTCACCGATCAGGGCATGAACTTCTCCCTTGTTGATCTCGAACGAGACG
>CACZTA010000347.1 GCA_902783935.1 uncultured Lachnospiraceae bacterium
TCAATCATCCTGCCGCTGATTTATTATCTGGAGCAGAATGACGTCCGGTTTGAATATGATATACAGGTGACGAATGTGGCGTTTGATACGGCACTGAACCGGAAAACCGCGACCAGGATTGATTACCGGCGCGAGGGTACCGAAGGGTGCTATGATCTTACACCGGATGATCTTGTTTTTATCACGCCCGGCGGAATGACGGAGAATTCGACCATGGGGAGCCAGACAGAACCGGCTCCGTATCACCCTGATCTCATACCGGGCGGCGGCTGGGATCTATGGAGGAAAATTGCAGAACAGGATCCGTCTTTCGGACGGCCGGACGTTTTCTGTTCGAATTCAGAACAGAGCAATAAAATGAGTGCAACGCTGACGACACTTGATCAAAGGATTATTCCGTACATCAAAAAGATCTGTAAGCGGGACACATTCTCAGGGAAAGTCGTGTCAGGGGGGCTTATTACCTGCCGGGATTCGGCCTGGGGGCTGAGCTGGGCAGTGAACCGCCAGCCGTATTTCAGGGAACAGCCGGAAGGAAGCGTTGTCATCTGGATTACCGCCCTGCATTCTGAGAGGCAGGGAGATTTTGTCATGAGACCGATGAGAGACTGCTCAGGACAGGAAATCTGTGAGGAATGGCTTTACCATATCGGGGCTCCGACTGATGATATAGAGAAAATGGCTGCCGAAAGTGCAAATACCGTGCCTGTGATGATGCCGTATTATTCTTCTCCGCTAATGCCTGAATCATCCGGAGACCGCCCTCTTGTTGTACCGGACGGAGCGGTCAATTTTGCCTTTATCGGTCAGTTTGCGGATACCCCGTCAGATGCTGCAGGGACGATGGAATATGCTGTCAGGACCGCTATGGAGAGTGTGTATATCCTGCTTGATGTGGACAGGGGGGTGCCTGAGGTATGGAACGGGTTCTTTGATTTACGGACATTGACAGAAGCAGTCATGGTGCTGAGAGACGGAAAACCGCTGACGACATTGGAACTTGGCTATAAGGACAGGAGACTGAAAGCCAAGCTGCTGAAAAAGATCCACGGAACTGCGTTGGAAAAAATGATGAAAGAATACAAAGCTCTGTGAGGAATGCCACATGACATTTAAAGAACTGTATGAGGAGAATTATTCCTACATATATAACTATATATACATGCAGATCCTGCATCAGCAGAATACCGAGGATATTGTTGCGGATGTGTTTATGAAGGCAATGACGCATTTCGACGGCTATGATCCTTCCATGGCTTCTCCGAAGACGTGGCTCTGTACAATTGCACGGAACACGCTTGTTGATTTTTTCAGAAAGAGCGGAAGGGCAGAGACAGTCGATCTGGAAAATGCACCGGAAGTATCTGTCGATGACCAATATGAATTCCTCAGAGATCCTGTAAATACCGAAGTGAAACGGATACTGGAAAAGCTGTCGAAAGAAGAGAGAGCATTCCTGAGTCTCCGCTACGGGCAGGACATGAAGAATGAGCAGATCGGGTTACTGTACGGCATCAACGCAAAAGCGGTCAGTGAACGCTACAGAAGGCTGCTGGCAAAATGCCGGAAACTGGCAGGAAACATTAATATAAATGAACTTCTTTCGTGAGCGGAAAGACTTCGATTGAGAAAAACGGGAGGATGACCTTTATGGAACAGTCTTTATTCCGAAAGGAAAGCTTAGATAAAATCTCGGCGCCCGATCAGCTGAATGAATATATCAAGATCATCCGGCCGGGCATCTGGATGATTCTCGCATCGATCATTATTATTCTTGTTGGAGCCTGTATATGGGGGTGTGTCGGCCATATGGACACAAAGGTGCAGACAGCAGCCGTGGTGAGGGATCATCAGGCTGTCTGCTATGTCCCGGAGCAGGAAATCCGGTCGGTCAGCGAAGGAATGCCTGTCGAAATAGGGGAAACAAAGACAAAAATTGTGAAAATCTCAGAGGAACCGCTTGAAGTGACTGGAGCCTTCGGCGACTATGCCATCCATCTGGGAAATTATTCAGTGGGCGACTGGTTATATGAAGCATATGCGGAGACAGATCTGAAAGACGGTACTTACCAGGCCGAGTTTGTGGTCAACAGTGAGAAACCGGTGTCGTTCCTGCTGAACTGATATAAGAGAATCTGACAGACTGAGGTGATTTCCGGAAATGAATCAGAAGAGTGTGAAGCAGCCTGTTAAAAACGGTGTGGCCAAAGTCCCGTTTGTCATGCAGCTGGAGGCATTGGAGTGCGGAGCTGCATGCCTGACTATGATCCTGGCTTATTATGACAGGTGGGAGCCTCTTGAAAAAATCAGAAAAGAATGCGGCGTCTCAAGAGACGGCTCAAATGCCAGAAATGTCCTCCGGGCAGCCAGGACCTACGGACTGACTGCTGACGGATACAGGATGGAGCCGGAGTCTCTGAGGGAGCAGGGGAGTTTTCCCTGCATTCTCCACTGGAATATGGACCATTTTGTTGTTTTAAGAGGCTTTAAAGGCAAGAAAGCCCTGCTGAATGATCCGGCCAGAGGGGCGGTAACGGTGTCAGAGCAGGAGTTTAATGAATCCTTTACAGGTATTGTCCTGATATTTGAACCGACGGAAAGCTTTGAACCGGGCGGAGAAAAGCGGTCTGTCATTGACTATGCGAAAAAGCGTCTCTCCGGTGCGTCAAGTGCGGTTATCTTCGTCGCGATGACTTCCCTGATCGGTGCGCTGATCGGCGTGATTAATCCGGTTTTCTCAAGAATATTCATGGACAGGATCCTGTCCGGACGGAACGACAGCTGGCTGATGCCTTTTGTGATCTGTCTTTCTGTTATTAATATCCTTCAACTGCTGGTCATGTGGCTGAACATATTTTATTCTCTGCGCATCCGCGGGAAACTGATGGTGGTGGGCGGCGCCTCTTTTATGTGGAAAGTCCTGCGGCTGCCTCTTGAATTTTTTTCTCAGAGAATGGCCGGTGATATCCAGCTCCGTGAACAATCCAATGCATCTGTCGCCTATTCGCTTGTCAACCAGCTTGCACCTCTCGCAATGGATACAGTGGCGATGGTGTTCTACCTCGTTGTCATGCTCCGGAACAGTGTGGCGCTTACCCTGATCGGCCTGATTTCGATCGTGATTAATATCACCGCATCACAGATTGTTGCGTCGAGACAGGTAAATGTCACGAGAATCCAGACCGCTGATTCATCGAATATGAGCGGATTGGCGGTTGCCGGAATCGAAATGATAGAAACAATCAAGGCGAGCGGATCAGAAAACGGTTTCTTCCGCAAGTGGTCAGGTTATCAGGCGAATGTACAGGCCCTTTCAAAGAAATTCCTCCAGGAGAACATGATACTCAGCAGGATCCCGGCACTCGTTTCATCGGTTTCTTCCATCCTGATTCCGATTACAGGTGTATGGCTCTGCCTGAACGGACAGTTTACCTTCGGTATGATCCTGGCTTTTCGGAGCTATCTGGAGAGTTTTCTGAATCCGGTTAACAGCCTGATTGATTCGGCCAAATCCATCCAGGTCATGAGGACGGAGATGGAGCGTATAGAAGATGTCATGGAATATCCGGAGGATCCGTGCTTCCTGTCGGAACATACAGAAATCGATCTGGAAGCAGTCCGTCTGAGCGGGTCGATTGAAATGCGCGATGTGACGTTCGGGTATTCCCCTCTGGCGGATCCTCTGATAGAGCATTTTAATCTGAAACTTGCCCCCGGCAGCAGGGTGGCGTTTGTCGGTGCTTCCGGCTGCGGAAAATCCACTTTGGCGAAGCTTCTGACGAATCTGTATCAGCCGTGGGAAGGCGAGATCCTGTATGACGGGAAACCTGCATCAGAGATCGACAGGACTGTTTTCACAGGATCCGTTGCGGTGGTGGACCAGGATATCACACTGTTTGAGGATACGATCGCCAATAATATCAGGATGTGGGATGATACCATCGAAGACTTCGCCATGATTCTCGCCGCGAGGGATGCCCAGATTCATGAAGATATCATGAAACGAAAGGGCGGATATCATTACCGTCTGCGGGAAGGCGGTACGGATTTCTCCGGAGGTCAGCGGCAGCGGCTTGAGATTGCCCGCGTACTGGCGCAGGACCCCACGATTGTCATTCTGGATGAGGCGACGTCGGCACTGGATGCTAGGACAGAGTATAATGTCGTGAAATCGATTCATGACCGGGGTATCACCTGTGTCATGATTGCCCACAGACTTTCGACTGTACGGGACTGCGACGAGATTATTGTACTTGATCAGGGACATGTCGTGGAGCGCGGGACACATGATGAACTGATGGCGCTGGACGGCCGTTACGCTGCCCTTGTGACGAATGAATAATGACTGAGGATAAAAACGGAGGTAACTATGCCCTGGGCGGATGAACAGATAAGGCAGAGAAAGCTGGGTGATGACGAATTATTCAGCAGTTCTTTTGTCAGAATGGCCGGTGCCGTCATGGGATCCGGTTTCCGGTCGCAGACCAGCGATGAGCGGGAGATCATCGGAAACGCCATAAATGAAATACTGGATTACTATAACGCACCTGTTCCGGAGGATGAAGATACGGGCAGCCTTTCATTTTATAATGAGCTGGAAAGGCGGCTTCGTCCTTCAGGCATTATGTTTCGTGATGTTAA
>CACZTA010000348.1 GCA_902783935.1 uncultured Lachnospiraceae bacterium
AGAAACGGCGTGCACAATGAAGGCGGAGACGGCGTCACCATCGTGGTGCTTAAAGAAAAATAGCAGCAGAGGAAAGGAACAGCATGATAGATTTCAAGACTGAGATAGCAAACGCTATTGCAAATGAACTAACGGAGATCCCGAAGGATGATATTTACGGGATGATAGAAGTGCCTCAGGACAGCAAGCTCGGAGACTATGCATTCCCATGCTTCCGCCTTGCAAAAATCATGAGAAAAGCGCCGCCGCTCATCGCGCAGGACATAGCCGGAAAACTTGCCGGGAACGCTTTGTTCGAGGAAGTAAGGCAGGTCAACGCCTATGTCAATTTCTTCATGAACAAGAAAGCGGTAATCGGTGAAACGATCGCCGCGGCACTCGACAAGGATGGGTTCGGCCGCTCGGATGAGGGCAGCGGGAAGACGATAGTCATTGACTTCTCGTCCCCCAACATCGCTAAGCCTTTCCACATCGGCCACATCAGGAGCACGGTGATCGGAAACTCGATCTACAAGCTGTATGACGCGCTCGGGTACAGTGTTGTCCGTACGAACCATCTCGGCGACTACGGCACGCAGTTCGGAAAAATGATATGCGCGTACAGGCACTGGGGAAACGATGCTGATATCGAGCGCGATCCGATCAGAACGCTCCTCAGCTATTACACGAGGTTCCATGAAGAAGCAAAAATGGATCCGTCGCTCGACGAGGAAGCCAGGAAGACTTTCTACGATCTCGAACACGGCGGAGAGGACGAGGTAAGACTTTGGAAGTGGTTCTCGGAGCTTTCGATGCGCGAGTTCAACAGGGTGTATGATCTGCTCGGCATCGAGTTCGACGCGTACGACGGTGAAAGCATGTACACCGGGATGATGCAGAGGCACATCGACGATCTCGTGTCAAAAGGTCTTCTCGTAGAATCGGAAGGCGCGAACGTAGTTATGCTCGACGAATTCAACATGCCTCCTGCGATCATAACAAAGTCGGACGGCAGCTCGGTTTACTGCACACGCGACATTGCGACCGCTGTGTACAGGAAAGAGACATATGATTTCTACAAAAACCTGTATGTCGTTGCTTCCCAGCAGAGCCTGTATTTCAAGCAGCTCTGGAAGGTCCTCGAAAAGATGGGATACGAATGGGCGAAAGACTGTGTCCACATCCCGTTTGGGATGGTCAGCCTGGAAGGCGGACAGACGCTTTCGACAAGAAAGGGAAATGTAGTTTTCCTGGAGGATGTTCTGAACGAAGCCATCGACAAGACGAGAGAGATAATAAAAGAAAAGAATCCTGACGCGTCGCAGGAGATGATCGACGAGACTGCGAAAGTCGTCGGAGTCGGAGCTGTGGTATTCAACGAGCTTTCGAACAGCAAGATCAAGGATTATGAATTCAGATGGGATCAGGTCCTGAACTTTGACGGCGAGACGGGTCCGTATGTCCAGTACACTCACGCGAGATGCGCAAGTGTTCTAAGGAAAGCGGGCGGCGGAGTTGTCGCGGCGGCTTCGAAAGCCATTGCCGGAGGTGATTCTGACGCAGTCGATTATTCTTATCTGACAGGAGGCAGCGCCTACGAACTCGTGAAACTGATTTACGCGTTCCCGGGAATCGTGAAGGAAGCCGCTGAAAAGTATGAGCCTTCGATCGTAACACGTCACATCGTAGACATAGCCCAGAGCTACAACAAGTTCTATCATGATGAACATATTCTTACGAGTGACGAGAAAGAGCAGACTGCAAAGGTCGCGCTGACGATCGCAGCGAGGAACACCATCGCGACGGGCCTTGGACTCCTCGGAGTCAAGGCTCCCGAAAGAATGTAATATAAGTGCCCCGCACGGCCGGAAAACGATTCCGGCCGCGGGGCTTTTTGCTTGCAGAAAGCTGCATGCGGCCAGGGGTTGCTTTGTTGTAAAGGAGGTAATGTTATGCCTATAATTGCGGGGTTCATGGTTCCGCATCCGCCGATGATAGTTCCTGACGTGGGGCGGGGCAGCGAAAGGCAGATAGCCGAAACGACCGCGGCATATGAAAAGACCGCGGACATGATCGCGGCTATAAAACCGGAAACGATCATAATAACGAGTCCGCATACTGTAATGTACTCGGATTATTTTCATATTTCTCCGGGCGAAAGCGCGAAGGGGAGTTTTGCTGAGTTCCGTGCGCCAAAGGTCGTATTCAGCGAGGAGTACGACAGTCAGCTGGTGAGAGAGATATGCTCCCGGTGTGATTCGGAAGGCATATACGCAGGAACAAAGGGAGAGCGGGACAAACGGCTAGACCACGGGACGATGGTGCCGCTTTGGTTCATACGGAAGAAGTACAAAGGCGGAAAAATCGTGCGGATCGGACTCTCTGGCCAGCCGCTGACGGAGCATTACAGGCTCGGCCGTGTGATCAGGGAAGCGGTCGAATCAACGGGAAGAAAAGCCGTGATTGTCGCGAGCGGAGACCTCTCACATAAGCTTCAGCATTATGGACCTTATGGGTTTGCGCCTGAAGGACCCGAGTATGACGAGCGGATCATGGATGTGATGGGCAGGGCGGCTTTCGGTGAGCTTTTTGATTTTGACGGAGTCTTCTGCGAAAAAGCCGCTGAGTGCGGCCACAGGTCATTCGTTATCATGGCGGGAGCGTTTGACGGTCTGTCCGTAAAGGTTGAAAAGCTTTCGCATCAGGATGTGACGGGAGTCGGATACGGCATATGCACGTTTATTCCGGGAGAACCGGACGAAAGCAGGCATTTTCTGGACGACTATCTCACGAGACTGGAACGCGAGATCGAAGAGAAGAATGACAAGTCGGACGAATACGTCAGACTCGCGAGGCAGG
>CACZTA010000349.1 GCA_902783935.1 uncultured Lachnospiraceae bacterium
ACGATTGTCTACGGCCACAATATGCGTGACGGCAGCATGTTCGGAAAACTGAAGTATATGGCGGACAAAATAAAAGACAAGCCGTATTTCTGGATTCTGACACCGGAGGGGGACTACCGCTACAGGATCTATTCGATCATGTCCACGCCTGTCGATTCGGATGTCTATATGCTTTATGCGGAAAACGGCCCCGAGTTTCTCAAGTGGGAGCAGAAAATGCAGTCCATGTCCGAGGTTCCCTGCGACATACAGCTCCTCGAATCGGATAAGACCGTGGTTTTAAGTACCTGCACGTCTGACAGCGATTACAGGCGGGTCGTCATCGGAAAGTGCGTATCCTCGAAGCAGCCTGTGCGGAAGCGGGCGACGCCCACCCCCATGCTGCCGGATGCGGCCGATTATCTGGATGATGATGAATGGGGCTGACAGAAAAAGAAATGAATTTTCCATGAAAATATGTCTGTGTGAGTGGAATGTGATAAACTGTTTCGTAAGATCATAAAGAAAACCAAAAGGGAGGTGTTTATTTATGAATGAAACTTATAACAGGGATCCCGGTCTTCAGAATACATACTCACAGTTTGATGCCGCACCGTCTCTCAGCCTGAATACCTATATCGGCCGCACCTTTCTGTGGATGGGCCTCGGGCTCGCCCTGACATTTGTCACGGCGTTCATGGTAGCATCAAGCGGTCTGCTGTACAGGATGGCCGGAACCATGGGCTCGGCCGTACTGATCGTGCCGGCCGTCGTGCAGCTTGTGGTGGTAATTGTGATGGGCGTACGCCTGAATAAAATGTCCGTCACCGGCGCAAGGCTCTGCTTCCTGCTGTATGCGGTACTGACGGGCTTCACGTTCTCGGTCTATTTTGTCGCTTATGACGTGACAATCCTGATATATGCATTTGCCGCGACGGCTCTTTTCTTCGCGGGTATGGCGGCCGTGACGCTGATCTTCCGTCTGGATCTCAGCAGCATGCGGAATTTCCTGTTCGGCGGACTGATCTTCCTTCTGCTCACAGGCGTCGCCGGGCTGATCTTCAGGATCGAAGCGCTTCAGATCTTCGAGTGCTGGCTCGGGATTGCGATTTTCATCGGTTATACGGCATATGACACCCAGATGATTGTCCGCAATTATTACGTCTATGCGGGGAATCAGGAAATCCTGGAAAAGGCTTCCATCTTCTCGGCGCTTCAGCTGTATCTCGATTTCATCAACCTGCTGATCAGGATCCTCCGGATTTTCGGCGGAAGGAGCAAGGACTGAAAAGACAGGCCATAATAAGGGAGAAGATGAACCTCATAAAAGACGGAACGAAATATATGGAGGGCAGGACATGGCGGAACTGAAGGAAAAACTGGCAGAGCTGCAGTCAGTCATCGATACGCATAAACGAATCGTCTTTTTCGGAGGAGCCGGCGTCTCGACCGAGAGCGGCATCCCTGATTTCCGGAGTCAGGACGGACTCTACCATATGCATTATAAATATCCGCCCGAGACGATTATCAGCCACTCGTTCTTTGTTCAGAACCCGGCGGAATTCTATCGTTTCTACAAAGACAAGATGCTGATCCTCGATGTGGAACCGAACGCGGCCCATAAAAAGCTTGCCGAGATGGAGGAGAAGGGGAAACTTACCGCTGTCGTGACGCAGAATATTGACGGCCTTCACCAGAAGGCAGGCAGCAGGAACGTCTATGAGCTGCACGGTTCGATTCACAGGAATTACTGCATGAGGTGCGGGAAGTTTTTCAATGCCCAGTATATCAAGGATGCAGACGGCATCCCGGTGTGCGATAACTGCGGCGGAGAGATTAAACCGGATGTGGTGCTCTACGAAGAAGGACTGGACCAGAATGTGATAAACGGCGCGGTGACCAGTATCCGCGAGGCGGACTGCCTGATCATCGGGGGGACTTCGCTTGTCGTCTATCCGGCAGCAGGCCTGATCGATTATTTCAGAGGTGACAGGCTGGTCCTCATCAACAAGTCCTCCACATCGAGGGACCGGTCTGCGGACCTTGTGATCAGCGCCCCGATCGGGGAGGTATTCAGCGGCATCCGTGTATAACGGTCCTTCCGCGGCAGCCTCTCATGCACGGCAATAAAGTATTTACAAGAACTCTCACGTATGCTATACTGGCATTTCGTGAGAGTTTTATTAATATGTTCCTTGTCTTCCGATCTGTATGCGGAAGGCCGAAGGCCATAAGGAGGAAAAATGATGAACAAGTATGAACTGGCACTGGTCGTCAGCGCAAAGCTTGATGACGAGACACGCGCAGGTGTTGTTGACAGGGCGAAGGAGTATATTACTCGCTTCGGCGGCAGCCTGGGCGAAACAGAAGAGTGGGGCAAGCGCAGACTTGCTTACGAGATCGAGAAAGTGACGGAAGGTTACTACTTCTTCATTCAGTTTGAAGCGGAACCCGACTGCCCGAACGAACTCGAAGCCCGCATGAGAATCATGGACAATGTCCTCAGATATCTCGTTGTCCGCAAAGGCGAAAACGATACCTTCTCTGTTGCTCCGGAAAAGACAGAAGAAGCTCCGGCTGAGGAAGCGGCTGAAGAGACAGAAGCTCCGGCTGAAGAAGCTCCGGCAGCAGAAGAGGAAGCCCCGGCTGAGGAAGCAGCTGAAGAAGCAGAGGCTCCGGCTGAGGAATAATCTGACGTTTATGGAGAATTCCCCATTAAGAGACACATGAACAGCCATTTATTAAAAGAAGAGGTAGAAGCATGAATCTTGTGATATTAATGGGACGTCTGACGAGAGATCCCGAGATCCGGTACGGACAGGGGGCAAATGCCACCGCCGTCGCACATTACCGTCTGGCGGTAGACCGCCGGTTTAAGCGCGACGGGCAGCCGGAAGCGGATTTCTTTGACTGTGTCGCTTTCGGGCGGCAGGCTGAATTTGCAGAGAAGTACCTCCGCCAGGGAATCAAGATGGTGGTACAGGGAAGACTGCAGAACGATAATTATCAGGACAGAGAAGGCCGCATGGTCTACAGAACACAGATTGTCATCGAGAATCAGGAGTTTGCGGAGAGCAAAGCTGCAAGCCAGCAGAATGCGGCATCCTACCGCGCTCCGGCGGACGCAGCACCTGCTTACGGCAGCGCACAGGCGCCGTCTTTCAATGCGCCGGCTGCACAGGCGGGAGCTCCTGCGGATGATGATGAGTTCATGAATATACCGAGCGGTATCGAGGAAGAGCTCCCTTTTGAGTAAGCCGGCGTAACGGCCGGGAGCTTTCAGGTGAATAAAGGAGAAATAATATGGCTTATCAGAGATCGAACAGTGAAGGCGGGTTCAGAAGAAAAGGCGGATTCCACAGAAGAAAGAAAGTCTGTGTCTTCTGCGGCAAGGACAGCGAAATCAGCTACAAGGATGTCAACAAGCTGAAGAGATACATCTCCGAACGCGGCAAGATTCTTCCGAGAAGAATCACAGGCAACTGCGCAAAGCATCAGCGCGAGCTGACGACGGCCATCAAGCGCGCCCGTCACGTTGCCATCCTTCCGTATGTACAGGATTGACGAATCGTGCTATAATCAAACCGTCATTACGATAAGTAATGGCGGTTTTGTACGTTGAGAAGTGCTTTGCGGAGTGTTTCCCATACAAGAACGTTCCGCCAGACAGGAGGAAACAGGATGGATGCAATTTCCTTAGGCGAGATCCTTATTGATTTTATTCCGGGAAAAGAAGACGGCAGTTATATCAGAAATCCCGGCGGCGGTCCGGCCAATGCGGCGGTAGCCATGGCAAGAAACGGACTGGATGTCGGGCTCTACACACGTATGGGTAACGATGACTTTGGCCGTTTTCTCTCTGAAACCATGAAAAACTACGGAGTGAAGGTCCTGACGCCGGAACTGACGGACAAAGCAGTGACGACGATGGCTTTCGTTACTCTGTACCCGGGCGGGGAGCGGACGTTTACGTTTGCGAGAAAACCCGGCGCGGATATGCTGCTCTCCAAAGAAGACCTCCGCGAAGAAGATATCCGGAACACGCGCCTTGTCCACGCGTCATCTTTCTCCATGTCCGAAGAGCCGGAGGCCGGCGCGACTGCCGCATTCCTGAAGATGGCGCACGAAGCCGGAAAACTCTGCGCTTTCGACATCAATTACAGAAACGTCGTCTGGAATGATGACAAGGATGCCTGCGCAGAAGCCGTCAGGGGCATCCTGCAGTATGTGGACTTCCTGAAAATTTCCGATGAAGAAGTCGACATGATCGGAGGCGAAGAGAATATCGGCGCCGTCATGAAAGAGTACGGGCTCGCAGCTGTCGTTGAGACGCTCGGCAGCAAGGGTGCCCGCTGTTTCTACGGGGACCAGGTTCTTGAGATTGAAGGCCGCAAGGCGGATGCCATCGATGCAACCGGATGCGGCGATGCATTCTGGGGAGGTTTTCTTGCCTCGCTTCTCAACAGCGGCGTCAATACGGTACAGGATCTGACGGTGGAGAATCTGAAAAAGGCCATCACTTACGGCAATGTGGGCGGCTGGTGCTGTGTCCAGGTGAAGGGCGGCATGTCCGCTCTGCCTACGAGGGAACAGATTGAAAAGGTCCTGAACAGCTGAACACAGAAGGTCTGTCTGAAGCTATGGATAAACAACATGTTACAGGGAAACTGAAGACATATCTCGAATGGCCGCTCACACTTCTTCTTCTGTGGGCGGTTCTGGTTGTCGTCTTCTTTGTACAGAATGAGCGTCAGGCGGCGCTGACCGTGCTTGTATTTGCCGGGATTTATGCGGTGATCGCCCTTGTTCTCTACCTGAGAAGCAAGCCGTACCTGCTGAACGAAATGATTTCCTTCGCCACAGAGTACGGACAGGTACAGAAAAAAATCCTTCAGGAATTTGCGCTTCCGTATGCGCTTCTGGATTCGGAAGGGCGCTTTCTGTGGATGAATAACGAGTTTATCCGCCTGACGGGAAAAGACAGACACTATCATAAGAATATATCGGCACTGTTTCCCGAAGTCAGGGAAGAAGACCTGCCAGGGGAAGAAAGCGGCTCCGCCTGTCTCGTCAGGAAAGACGGCCAGGTCCTGAGGGCTGCATTCGAGCGGGTTTACATAGAAGAAGTGGCGGAAGCGGATGCTTCTTTTGAGACAGGGGAGAACAGTTACCTGATCGCCGTCTGTCTGTTCGACGAAACGGAGATGACGAAGCTCGTAAGTGAAGGCGAAGATAACAGACCGGTAGTCGGCGTCCTGTCTATCGACAATTACGACGAGGCCATGGAGGGCGTCGAAGAAGTCCG
>CACZTA010000350.1 GCA_902783935.1 uncultured Lachnospiraceae bacterium
CATAGAAGCTGTCGTGGAAAACGTCTATACCGTTACGGATTTCATCGATACCGAGCTCGAAAAAGACGGCTGTCCGCAGAAGACACAATTCCAGATTGACGTGGCGGTCGACGAACTGTTCGTCAATATCTCAAGCTATGCCTATTCGCCCGGAAAGGGCATGGCTGTCATCCGCTATGAAAGCATGGCTGATCCGGGCGGCGCATGCATCACATTTATTGACAGCGGCAGGCCCTTCAATCCTCTGGAACAGAAAGAGCCTGATATTACGCTGCCCGCCAGCGAAAGAATCCCCGGCGGGCTCGGTGTTTTTCTGGCCAGGAAACTTGTCGATGACGTGTCTTACGAATACAGGGACGGGCAGAATGTCCTGTCCATCAAGAAATATTTCTGAGGGAGAAAAACATGCCGCAGCTGATCACAGAGGAATTTTATCAATCCATCATTCATTTTGAAGAAAGCGAAGAATGTCAGGATTACTACTATAAAGTCATGAACACGGAAACCGGGAAAACGGATAAGAACGGCCGGAAGGAGACGATACGGGACCGGATCCTCCGCGTTTATTCCATGCTTTTCTGTGATGATATGGGCGCTGTTGCCGGGCAGGCGGCAGGATTTGATGAAGTGGAAGCAACCGCAGACCGCCTGTATATCGGCAGCCTCGGATTTGATCCGCAGCACTGGTACCGCATGCAGCATCATTTCCCCGTCATCGATGAAGATAATTATGACCGTTTTGCCGCTCTCGTGATCGCAGACCTGAGTGCCGGTCCTTTGAGGGAGGCGGCCATCCACGGCGGCGACATGCTTCTCGTCGGGGCGCCCGACCCGCTCCACATGTCCCGGGAGGAGAGAAAGAGGCAGCAGGTCCGGACGGTAGGCTTCGGAAACGGAGGAGCGCTTATATGACCATTCTGACAGTAGATGAAAATCAGGAGGTCCTTGATAAAACTTCCGGAATAATTGAAAAACTCTTCCCTGATGCATCCCTGTTTTCCTTCACCAGCAGTCTTTCCGCCCTGGCTGAAGCCAGAAACAGAGAAATTGACTGTGCATTTCTGAACGTAAACATGCCGGAGCTCGGGGGGCTTGACCTGGGAAGGTATCTGAAAGACCTGAATCCGTTTGTCAATCTGGTTTTCATGGGCGACCATACAGAGAGCAGCTATGAAGCCCTGACGCTCCATGCGAGCGGGTTCCTGCCGGATCCGGCAGGAGAAGCCGATATCCGGAAAGAGATGGATGATCTCCGCTATCCGGAGGAATGGAAGAAGCATAAGCGCGTATTCGCCCAGACCTTCGGCAATTTTGAGTTCTTTGTAGACGGAAAGCCGGTCGCCTTCAAATATACCAGGACAAAGGAAATGGTCGCCGTCCTGGTGAATAACCGCGGCGCCCAGACAACGAACGGCGAGATCATCGCCTGCCTGTGGGAGGACGACGGCGATCCCGAGAAGAAAACTTCCTATCTGAGCAATCTGCGGCAGGATCTCCAGAATACGCTCTCCCGCCTGAAGGTCAGCAATATCATTATCAAGCAGCGCGGAAGCATGGCGATCGACACGGAAAAGATCGAGTGTGATCTCTACGACTGGCTCGATAAGAAGAAGGACTCCCAGTATCATTACCTCGGAGATTATATGAACCAGTACAGCTGGCCCGAATTCCGCCACGCGGAGCTGGATGAAATCAGCTATGCGATGGACGACGAATGAGCCGGGTAACAGGCACTCATTTAAAAACGCCCTGCAAAAATGCAGGGCGTTTTTAATGGGCATTACTCTGTTATCATCGTCCTTTTCCGAATCCGCAGTTCGGGAACGTGCAGACATCACAGGAAAGGCAGAGACCTCCCTCTCCCAGGCAGGTAAGGTCTGTCCGGTCTATCATGTCATCTGCCATTATGCGGGGCAGTACGAGATCGAAGATACTTCGTCTCGAATACATGACGCATCCGGGCAGTCCCATGACCGGGATACGGTTTTCATAATAAGCAAGCAGGAACATGGCGCCCGGTAAAACGGGGGCTCCATAGGTAACGACGTTTCCGGCGACTTCCCGGATTGCATAAGGGGTCCTGTCATCCGGGTCGACACTCATACCGCCGGTGCAGACAACCATGTCCGCGCCCAGACTGAGCATCTGCCGGATTCCCTCAATGATATGCTCCGGATTATCGTCGCTCAGTGTATGTCCGATTATTTCCGTGTCGTATTCGGCGAGCTTATCTTTGACCACCGGTGTAAATGTATCCTCAATTCTCCCGCAGAATACTTCGTTTCCGGTTGTGACAATACCGACTTTTTTATGTTTGAACGGGAGAATGGCAAATATCGGTTCCTTCCCGCCTGCTTCCCTCGCCCGCTCCATCTTTTCTTTTTTGATCACGAGCGGGATAATCCTCGTCGCCGCGACGGTGTCGCCTGCCTTCACCGGAAAATTCCCGTGCCGGCTTGCGATAATCATCTCACCGAGCGC
>CACZTA010000351.1 GCA_902783935.1 uncultured Lachnospiraceae bacterium
GAACCTTGCTTTCAGCTTTTCATTCAGGTCGAAGGAATTCGTCTCGCTCCTGGTGTCCACCGTGGGACAGATCAGGAAGACGTCCACGTCCCGATCCTCTCCCACGGCATAGTAGGCCCAGCTTGCCGGGTCGCCGTAATCCGGCGCGCCGACGCGCTCCGCGGCAAGGGCCGCTGCCGGAAGCAGCAGAATGACCATCAGCCATGCAAGCGCTCTTTTCCAAAGCTTCATTGGAATGATCCTCCTCTTGATTCATGTTCTTCCGTGCCGGGAAGGCGAAACAGGCGTCCAAAGAGTTTCGTTTTTCACGGAGAAACGCCAGGATCGTCGGTTACTGCGCGAATGTGACCTTGACGGGATCGAAGACCGCCCTGGGCTCCCAGGTCTCGGGATCCACCGTGCGAAGCGTGAGTTCGGCTTCTTTGGCGACGGGGATATTGTCGTAATCTTCGATGAAGGTGCTGACTTCCGTCACGGCGCGCTTACCGGCGGGGAGATTGTCCATACCGAAGAAGCCGTCTTTGATCTCGCCGTCGAGCTTCAGCTCCGCCAGCTCCAGCTGCACGTCCTCGCTGCCGCCGTTGTATACGTATAGCGTGATCGTCGGGCCGGAGTATTCTCTGTTCTCCGCCTGGAGCAGAAGGACCTTCAGGCCGTCGGCCTCAATGAGAACGGTCCCCTCAAGATCGTAAGAGGCATCCCCGTCATAGAGACTGGTCCGGATGCGCACCACGTCGCCGACGGCGAATTCATCCGCGAAGCTGTACCAGCCGTCCTCGTCCTTTTCGACCTCGCTGAGGGAGATCGCAAGCTCCATCTCATGGATGGCGTCGATGCGTCTGTCGTCCAGGGAATTCAGGCGCAGCTCGATGTCCTGCGTCTGCCCCGGCGCGATGACGGCATCGGCGTAGAACGTAAATCCGTCCTCGCTCTCCGTGGGGATGCATACCTGCGGAGATATGGCGTAAGTGTTCACATACAGCTCGCTCGCGTCAACGCGCAGCGTCTTTTCGGAACCGTTCACGACGGTGCAGTCCACGATGGCGTCCGTTAGGCCTTCGGGCCGGATCCCTGTGGCGGTGATCTTCACGCCCCCGGCATCGAACAGGACGGTCTCCGGGATCGTTCCGGTCTCGACGGCGCCTTCCACGGGCGCGTCACCGCTGTCGCGGTAGAGGAACGTGACCATCTCCCCGCGCGGGCAGTCCGCGGTCGGATGCGCGGCTCCGGTCTCGGCGTCGACCTGATCCTCCCGCAGGATGCCCATGAGCTCCGCCCAGATGATGGGGAGTTCATACCAGTCGCCCTCCTTCACATCCGGGATCGCGTTCCCGGAACGGATGCCGTTCACGAGCTCCTGAATGAGCGAATAGCCAAAGCTCTCAAGGCTCTGCGCCTCTTCGTTTTCCGGGATCTCCGCCGCCATCGCCTCTGCAAGGGGCTCGCCCTCCAAACGGTAGAGCATCGTGAGGATCATGCCGCGGCTGCAGGTCACATACGGGTCAAAGCCGTTTCCGGTGCCGTTGGTGATGCCTTCCGCAACCGCCCACTGGACAGCAGTCTGATACCACCGGTTGTTCGGATCCGCTTCCACGTCGGCAAAGGTCTCCGTCTTTGCCGGCGCCGGCTCGCCCGCCATGCGCCACAGGAACGTGACCGCTTCGGCGCGGCTCACGGCGCGGTCCGGACGGAATGTGTCGTCCTCATAGCCCGTCGTGATGTTCTTATCTGCGGCCCATGCCACGGCGTCGGCGTAATACGCGTCCTCCGCCACGTCGGTGAACGCCATTGCGGTGAGTGTCGTCGTGCCGAGCGCCAGAACGAGCGCCAGCAGCACAGCAAGGATCCTTCTTGTCTTCATGCTGTATTCCTCCCTGTTGATCAAATGACTTGGTATTATAGTCTGTGCTCATCATAAATGCTGTGATGCGGGAAATCAAGAGCGTCCTGCTTTTGATAAACCACAGATGCAACTTTTTTGCCGCGGATTGGCATTATAAAGCAGTCGGCCGATAGAAAGCAAGCAGAGCGAAATGAGCTAATATTTCTTTAATAGGACGGACTTGCCCGCCTCGGTTTTTCGAGGCGGGCATTTCATTCACTGAGGCAAGCTTTGCCTGTAAAGCAGAGCGAAAGGCAATCATTGAATCCTGATCCCCGGCAGGATC
>CACZTA010000352.1 GCA_902783935.1 uncultured Lachnospiraceae bacterium
GTACATCTCGAAAGCAGCAGTATCGGCCGGGACATCTCTCTTGACTGCTTCCGCGAATTCGGGGAGTTTATCTGCTATCCGGAGGCGGATTTCGCGAAGACGGAAGAACGGATCGGGGACGCGGAGATCGTGCTCATTAACAAAACACCGATGAACGCCGTCTCGCTCAGGCATGCGGACCGCCTGAAGCTGATCTGTGAGATGGCGACGGGCTATGACAATGTCGATATTGACTACTGCCGGTCGCGGGGAATTGCCGTGGTGAATGCGGGCCACTATTCGACGACTGCTGTCGCCCAGCATACCTTCGGGCTCGCGCTGTATCTTCTGGAGAAGCTTCACTATTATGACACGTTTGTCAAAAGCGGCGCCTACGGCAGGCAGGGCAATTTCACCTTCTTTGACCGGCCGATCATCGAGCTCGACGGCTGCGTGTGGGGCATCGCGGGGATGGGGGAGATCGGCAGGAGGACGGCGGACATTGCCGCGGCGTTCGGATGCCGGGTCATTTCCTGGTCGCCGTCCGGAAAACCCGCAGGCACGGAAGAGAGAACGCCGGGAGGCACTCCTTTTACGCGCGTGGACTTCGACACATTTCTGCGCACGTCGGATGTCGTGTCTGTCCACTGCCCGCTAAGCGGGCGGACGCGACATCTGTTCAATGACGAGGCTTTCGGGAAGATGAAGCCGACGGCTGTCCTCATCAATGTCGCCCGCGGCCCGATCGTCGACGAAAAGGCACTTTACCGCGCACTGACAGGAGACCTGATCGCCGGCGCCGGCCTGGATGTGCTCGAGCGCGAGCCGATGCGTGAGAATAACCCGCTGAAAGAGATCACGGACAGCGGAAAGCTGATCATAACGCCGCATAATGCATGGGCTTCCGTCAGGGCCAGAGAGAAAGATGTAAAGATTACATATGATAATATCCGCTCCTATTTAAGCGGCGGAACGCTGAACAGGGTGGACCTGTGAGCGGTGACAGGCACCACTTGAATTCATTGGTGCTTTCGCGTATGATGAAGGCAATAAAAAACCCGGTCTTTAAAAAACGGAGGAAATTTTCATGAGTGAAAACAAACAGCTTCCCGTCATAACGATCAGCAGGCAGTACGGGGCAGGAGGCCATTCCGTGGCAAAAGAACTCTCGGAAATCCTGGGACTGAAGTACTACGATTACGACTTCGTGAAGCTGACGGCGAAGATCAGCGGATATGCTGAAGATGAAATAAAGAGAGAAGGGGAGGATCTGGCAGGAAGCGCCAGATTCATCAACAGGTTCCTGACGACGGCGTCTTTTTCCAATCCGTATGACGAGATTTTCCAGGCGGAAAAAGCGGTCATCCTGGGGCTTGCGGAGAAGCCGTGCATCCTGGTGGGCCGCTGCTCGAACATAATCCTCAGGGAAGATGGCGTCCCGTGCTTCAACGTATTCCTTTGCGCGAGCAGGGAATTCCGCCGGAACAGGGCAGCCGAGCTGAATGAAAACGGGAACATGGACCTCGATAAATACATCGACAAGCGCGAGCACTGGAGGAACACGTATTACAGGGCTTACACAGATCACGATCTCGGTCTTGCCTCAGACTATGATCTCTGCCTGGATGTCAGCCGCTTCGGCGTAAAGAGGACGGCTGAACTGATCGCGCAGCTTGCGGCAGAAGGCTGACGAAGTGGGGCCTGTATTGCTGGTCGCGGCAGGCATCCTGCTGATTGTATATGGGATCATCGTGCGCATGGCCGGCAGCGGAACCATGTTTTTTGCCGTGTGGATCGCCGGGGGAGCACTGCTTTTTCTGCAGGCATTTCTTTTAAAAACGGGTATCATTGCCCGTTTCCATCCGGCAGTCCGGACCGCTGAACATATGATCGCCGCCGCAGCTGCGGCGGCCCTCATTTACGCATTCTGTCTGGCGGCCGGGTCCTTTCACGCGGAGGGGCGGCCTGGGCTCGACTATATCGTTGTCCTCGGTGCGCAGATTTACAGCGGGGGACCGAGCCGGAGCCTTCAGTACCGCCTGGAAAAGGCGCAGACGTATCTGGAAGAAAATACAGATACCATGTGTATCGTTTCAGGCGGGCAGGGCTGGAATGAACCGGAGACCGAAGGCGCGCTGATGAAGCGGTGGCTCACGGAGCACGGGATCGCGGAAGA
>CACZTA010000353.1 GCA_902783935.1 uncultured Lachnospiraceae bacterium
CCCTATATCCGCAAAATCAAGAATGTCCTGGAGCTTTTCGTCGATCTCTTCTTTCGTGAACCCGATCATCGTGCCGTTCAGGTAGACATTCTCGATGCCCGTATATTCCATATTGAAGCCGGCACCGAGCTCCAGAAGCGCGGAAATCCGCCCGTCGACCATGACCTCCCCCGAAGTCTCGCTCAGGACGCCGGTGATGATTTTCAGGATCGTGGATTTTCCGGATCCGTTCGTGCCGATGATTCCGACCGTCTCGCCGCGCTTTACGGAAAAACTCACGTCATTCAGCGCATTCAGCTCCGTATAGCGCTTCTTTTTTGAGAGGCCGAGCGCCTCCCGGAGCCGGTCGGAGGGTTTCCTGTAAAGCTTATAGGTTTTTGTGAGGTGACGGATCTCAATTGCATTTTCTGACATGTAATTTCCTCACAGTACATCTGCAAAATGGACGCGCAGCTTCCTGAAGACGGCAGTCCCGAGAAGCAGCAGGAACACCGTCCATCCCCAGAAGTAGAGCGTATACCAGCCGCGCTCCCAGAACCACACCTTTCCGTAGATGGCATCGCGGTAGCCGGTCACGATATAATACATGGGATTGATCCTGAAAATCCAGGCCCAGGAACGAGTCTCAAAGGTCTGCAGGTTAAACATGATCGGCACGGACCAGATCCCGACCTGCAGCATGATGCTGATAATCTGGCTAAGGTCGCGGAAGAAGATCACGACCGCGCAGCTTCCGTATACAATTCCCACAATAAAAAGAAAAAGAGCGGCAAAATAGTAGACCAGCTGCAGGATATAAACAGAAGGATAAATCCTGTAGAGCATACCGATCACGACTGCCACCAGAACAAAGAAAGCATGCACAAAAAAGGCGGAAACCGCCTTTACCATCGGCAGCACGCCGATCTCAAATACCACCTTTTTTACCAGATAACTGTACTCCAGCAGCACATTTGTCCCGGAGATCAGCAGCTCCTGGCAATAGAACCACGGAACGATGCCGCAGGTCAGATAGAGGACGAACGGTACGTCCGATGTTGTCGCGCTCTTAAACCCGAGTCCGAAAACGAGCCAGTAGACAAGCACTGTGACAACCGGCTGGACAAAAGCCCAGATGATGCCGAGATAGGACCCGGCATATCTGGTCTTAAAATCATTTTTTGCCAGCTTTGCGATCAGACGCCTGTTGGTCACGATTTCCGACGGCAGGGTCAGAAGAAACGGTTTTGTCTCTTTTTTCATTCCCTTTCCCGCTCCGCAGCTGCCTCACGATACTCCGCAAACGAACCCCATTTTCTGTCCTTGTCTGACATGATGAGGGGCGTGTCCGGAAGGAACGGCCACTCGATGCCGAGCTCCGGATCGTCAAAGGCGATGCCGCCCTCGTCATTCGGATGATAATAATCCGAACACTTGTAGCAGAATTCCGCCTCATCAGACAGGACATAGAACCCGTGTGCAAAATTCTTCGGGATAAAGAACTGCTTTTTATTCTCCGCAGACAGTTCGACGCCGAACCACCTGCCGTATGTTTCAGACCCTTTTCTCAGGTCAACCGCCACATCGAAGACATTTCCCCTCACGACGCGGACGAGCTTGTCCTGCGGATAATTGATCTGGAAATGGAGTCCGCGGAGCACGCCCTTTACGGATGAAGACTGGTTGTCCTGCACAAATGTGTGCGGGATGCCCGCTTCACAGAAATCCAGATACTGGTATGTCTCCATGAAATAGCCGCGCGGGTCTCCGAATACCGTCGGGGTTACCACCATGAGGCCTTCGATCTCACAGCGCTCTACTTTAATTTTGCCCATGTCTTCAAGCCTTTACCTTTCCCCGGAACCGAGACCGCCCGCGATCTCCAGCAGATACTGCCCGTATGCCGTCTTTAAGAGAGGCTGCGCCAGTTTCTCCAGCTGCTCCCTGTTGATGAATCCGCGCTTGTACGCAATCTCCTCGATGCAGGAGATGTACAGGCCCTGCCGCTTCTGGAACGCACAGACAAAGTCAGCCGCATCAAGCAGCATGTCATGGCTTCCCGTATCAAGCCAGGCAAATCCTCTGCCGAGCGTCTCCACAAACAGGTCGCCCCGCTTCAGATATGCGTTATTTACGGACGTGATCTCCAGTTCTCCTCTCGCAGACGGTTTTACCTGCTTTGCGATCGAAATCACGTCATTATCATAGAAATAAAGGCCCGGCACGGCATAATTGGATTTCGGATGCTCCGGTTTTTCTTCGATTGAGAGTGCATGTCCGTCTTTGTCAAACTCCACCACGCCGTACTCGCGCGGATCCTTGACATAGTAGCCGAAGATCGTGGCGCCCGTCTCACGGCCCGCCGCTTCCTTCAGCACTCTCGAAAAGCTCTGGCCGTAGAAAATATTATCGCCGAGCACAAGCGCGACCCGGTCTTTCCCGATAAACGGCTCGCCGATGAGGAATGCTTCCGCCAGGCCGTTCGGCTGCTTCTGGACGGCATAGTCAAAATGCATGCCCAGCTGGCTGCCGTCGCCGAAAAGCTCCATAAAGAGGGGAAGGTCCCTCTCCGTGGAGATAATCAGGATCTCCCTGATCCCGGCCAGCATCAGCGTGGAAAGCGGATAATAGATCATCGGTTTGTCATAGACGGGCATCATCTGCTTGCTGACTGCTTTTGTAAGCGGGTAAAGGCGCGTTCCGCTGCCCCCTGCCAGAATTATTCCCTTCATCGTACTTTTTCTCCTTTTTCCTTCTCTGTCAGCGTCCTGCATACATGGATTCGTAGTAATCCTGGTAAGCGCCGGATGTCACGCGCGCCATCCAGTCTTCATGCTCAAAGTACCAGGCGATCGTCTTCCGGATCCCGTCCTCAAAGCAGGTCTCGGGATACCAGCCGATCTCGCTTTTGATCTTGTCCGGCGCAATCGCGTAGCGCCTGTCGTGGCCTTTCCGGTCTGTCACGTACGTGATCAGGTCTTCGGTTACGAGTTCCCGTCTCGGGTCGCCTTCCGGCAGCATTTCCTGAAGCGTCTTTATGATCGTGCGCACGATCGTGATGTTCTCTCTCTCGTTATGTCCGCCGATATTATAGGTCTCGAAGAGACGTCCCTGCTCCTGCACCATGTCGATGCCTTTGCAGTGGTCTTCCACATAAAGCCAGTCGCGCACATTCTTCCCGTCCCCGTAGACGGGCAGGTTTTTCCCGTGCAGTGCATTGTTGATCATCAGCGGGATCAGCTTCTCCGGGAACTGGTACGGGCCGTAGTTATTGCTGCAGTTCGTAATGTTCGCCGGGAACTGATAGGTATCCATGAACGCCTTGACCATGAAGTCAGAGGACGCTTTGGACGCGGAATACGGGCTGTGCGGGTCATACTTCGTCGTCTCGTAGAAATACGTGTCCGGCTCGGAGAGAGACCCGTAGACCTCATCTGTAGAGACGTGCAGGAATTTATGGTCGGGCAGATAGCTGCCGTCCTCCTGCTCCCACGCATTCCTGGCCGCATTGAGCATCGTCAGCGTTCCGAGCACGTTGGTCCTGACGAAGACGCCCGGATCCTTAATGCTCCGGTCTACGTGGCTCTCCGCGGCGAAATGAACGACGCGGCTGATATCATTTTCCCTGAAAATGCGGTCGATCGTCTCTGCGTCGCAGATATCCGCTTTTATAAAAGTATAATTCGGGAAATCTTCTACGTCCTTCAGGTTTTCCAGATTCCCTGCGTAGGTGAGCTTATCGACGTTGATGATGCGGATTGCATCTCCGTATTTACCGAACATATAATGGATATAATTTGAGCCGATAAAACCGGCGCCGCCCGTAACCAAATATGTTTTCATAGGATTTCCCTTTCTTTCCTGATAAATGTCGTCAGTCCACAGCATTATATCATTCAGGACATATCTTTGCAACTTTCCGCAAACTGGACTTCTGTCCGGAAAAGAGGTAGAATAGACCGTAACTATGGCTATCGAGGAGATAAGATGATCAACTTCAATATAAGGCCGTTTGTCGGCACGGAACCTGAATACATGGCAGAAGCCTGCAGCAACGGAAAAATCTGCGGGGACGGCCCTTTCACAAAGCGGTGCCAGGAGTGGATGAACCGCTATTTCGGCGTGCCCGCCACCTATCTCACGACTTCCGGAACCGCGGCGCTCGAGATCGCCGCGCTCCTCAGCGACCTGCAGCCGGGGGACGAGGTCATCCTGCCCTCCTACACGTTCTGCTCCACGGCAAACGCATTTGTCCAGAGAGGTGCGAAGCTTGTCTTCGTCGATATCCGGCCGGACACCATGAACATCGACGAGAACCTGATCGAAGATGCCGTCACGGAGAAAACAAAAGTGATCGTCGTCGTCCATTATGCCGGCGTCGCCTGCGAGATGGACACGATTCTGTCAATTGCGGCCCGTCACGGGCTCAGGGTTGTCGAGGATGCCGCACAGGCATTCGGTTCTTCCTATAAGGGGAAAAAGCTCGGTACGATCGGCGATTTCAACTGCCTCTCCTTCCACGAGACCAAGAATCTTTCCATGGGAGAAGGCGGCGCCATCCTGCTGCCGGACATCAGGTGGCGCGACCGCGCCGAGATCTGCCGTGAAAAGGGGACCGACCGGAGCCGCTTCTTCCGCGGACAGGTCGACAAGTATACCTGGCAGGACTATGGCTCTTCCTATCTTCCGAGCGACATCAACGCCGCCTACCTCTGGGCGCAGCTCGAAGCCTGTTCGAAGATCCAGAATGACCGCATGAATACCTGGCTGGCGTACGATGAGGCTTTTGCTGACCTTGCCGGGACAGGCCGCATCGAAGTGCCCTTCATTCCGGAGGGCTGTGTCCACAACGCCCATATGTATTATATCAAGGCGGCGGATCTCGAAGAGCGGACGGCACTGATCGAATATCTGAAGCAGAACCGCGTCATGGCCGTATTCCATTATATCCCGCTCCACTCAGCCCCTGCCGGGCTCCGGTTCGGGCGCTTCCACGGCGAAGACAGATTTACGACAAAAGAGAGCGCGCGCCTCGTCCGGCTGCCGCTGTATTACGGTCTTTCAGAGGAGGACCGGGAACACGTCATCAAAGCCGTAAAGAACTTCTACGGAGGAAACTGATCATGAAGAGTCCCGGAAAGCGGAAGCCCCTCGGGCTTCTGCTTCTTTTTTCTGTCACTGCTGCCATTTTCGTCATCCTCTATCGCCGGTTCATCACCGGCAGCGCCGTTTATCTGTATACGGACATCGGTTCCGACTCATTTACGTCGAGCTTCCCGATCCTGGTTTATCTCCGGGATCTGTTTCACCGCGCCGACTTCTCCGCCTACCACCTGAATGCGGGCCTCGGCGCTGACACTTCCCAGCTCTTCCTCAAATACCTGAACCCCCTGAAGTTTCCGCTCCTTCTCTTTTCTAAGGATAAACTTCCCGGCGGGCTCATGCTCGCACGGTTTCTCGAGACGGCAGCCGCTGCCGGTTTTTCGTTCGGTTTTTTCAGGCGGCTCACAAAAGATGACGCCTCTTCGGTGATTGCTGCGCTCGCTTTCTCTTTTTCAGGTTATCTGACCCTCTGGAGCCAGAACCTGACAATCGGAAGCTGCATGGCGGTTTTTGCGTGCTGTATGTATCTCCTCGTCCGCGCCCTTGAAAAAAAGACGGCCTGCTCCTTTTTGCTGCTCTCAGCCGG
>CACZTA010000354.1 GCA_902783935.1 uncultured Lachnospiraceae bacterium
ACTTTATTGAGCGCACTGACGACGCACGCCAGCGGCTCTGTCTGCGCCACGATGTCCGGGCTGATACTCTGGTCCACATGGTAGAGCTGTCCTGCCGAAACGAGTGCATATTCCGCGAACCCCCCGTCCGCCAGCTGGCCGTAATGCGCGGAATCGGAACAGAGGTCGCCCTTATTGTGCGTGCACTCATAGCAGCGGCCGCAGCGCACCCGCGGGTTGACAGCCACCCGCTCGCCAATCTCAAAGCCCTGTACTTCACTGCCCATCTCCGTAATTGTCCCGCAGAACTCGTGGCCGTAGATAATGCCGGGCTTCATGTACTGCCCCGGAGGAATCGCCAGCCCGTGAATGTCGCTGCCGCAGATACTTGCCGCGTCTACCCTGATGATTACATCCGCCGGCTTCCGGATCTCCGGCATCGGAACCTCTTTTACCGTCAGCCTGCCGGGCCCTTCAAATATTGCAGCTTTCATAGTCCTCTCCCCGTCCTGGTATTCGTTTTCTTTCTTATGCGTTCTACTGCATCTTTTTTACTTATAAAGATCCGGCCGTTCAATCATCTCGACAGGCACGATCGTGCCGCCCTCGAGGCGCGACTTCCTGCAGGCTTCCGCCGTCGCCGCCGCCGCGTAGCCGTCCCATGCAGTCGGCCCTTTCTGTTCTCCGGCCTCGACGCACGCGAACCATTCCCTGAGCTCCGCAACATAGGCGTCCGGGAAGCGCGCGATCCAGTCCGGGTCAATGAAATAGCCGCGGTTGCTGTTCTTGCGGATATAGGCCTTTGCCGGATCCGGCAGCTGCGCCGTCCCTTCCTCACCGACTACTTCACAGTGAATATCGTATCCGTAGCGGCAGTTCATGTAAATCTCAAGGTCGATATGAACGCCGGTCTTGCTGCGGAGAATTACCATCTGCGGATCGATCAGGTCGGGGTCTGCATTTCTCGTGCTCTTCGGACAGATCAGCTGCGCGGTCTCATATTCGTCGTCGATCAGCCAGCGCGTGACGTCAAACTCATGTACGAGGGCGCCGCTTGCGGACATATCCGTCGTATGCTTCTCGCCGGTCGTCGGCATGGCGTTCCTGTGCTGTTCATGGAGAAGCAACGGCGCGCCGATTTCACCGGACGTGATCGCTTCTTTTATCTGCCTGTATCCGGCGTCATAGCGGCGCATAAACCCGACAGTCAGATATCTTTTGCCGGCTTCCAGTTCCGCGTTCATGATATTGATGCATGCCTGAGCAGTATTGGAAAGCGGCTTCTCACAAAATACATATTTTCCGGCCCTGATGGAGGACACCACAAACTCCTCGTGGTTCCCGTCCCATGTGGCGACGAGGACCGCGTCGATCTCCGGGTCGCGGATCAGCGCGTGCGGATCTTCGATCACACGGACTTCGGGATATTTGTCCTTCACTTTTTTAATATTTGCCTCGGAAATATCACTGACTGCCGTTATGGAAGCGCTTGTGATTTCATTCATGATAATATCCGTATGCATGCGGCCGATCCCGCCCGCGCCGACAAGTCCGATTCTCAGCATATCCGTTTTCCTCCGTAGTCCTTAAAGTGTATTTTCAAGAATGGTTTCCTGTGTCATCAGTTCCTTGCGGTCGATTTCAAGCGTAATCGTCCCGCGCCGCATGACGTAGATTCTGTCGCTCATCCCGATCAGCTCCGGGAGTTCCGATGAAATCATGAGGATCGCCACGCCCTGCTTTGCGATCGAATCCATGATCGAGTAGATCTCAGCCTTTGCGTTGACATCAATTCCCCTCGTCGGCTCATCCAGGATCAGCAGGTCCGGGCTGCTCTCAAGCCATTTCGCGAAGAGAACCTTCTGCTGGTTGCCGCCGGAAAGCGTATTGACCAGCTGGTTCATGGAGCGGCAGATGACATTGAGCTCTTTAATCTTCGTCTCCGCCTCCTGGCGCTCCAGCCTGTTATTGATGATGTGGTTCTTAAACAGTCTCCGGATGGACGCCATGGAGATATTTTCCTTAATGTCCTTTGCGACAATCAGGCCGTCGATCTTTCTGTCCTCAGACAGATAGGCGATGCCTTTCTCGATCGATTTAATAGCGGTCGGCTTCTCGTATTCTTTCCCTTTGTAATAAATCTTTCCGCCATAGTATTCACGGACGCCGTAGATTCCCCTCGCAAGCTCGGACCTTCCGGAACCGACCAGGCCGCCCATGCCGACGATCTCGCCTTTTTTTACGTGGAAGCTGATCGGGTCCGTGTCCGGACCGATCTTGAACCCCTCTACCCTGAGGACGTCCTCTTCTCCCGGAACATGTTCGCATTCGAACATGTTTGTGATCGTGCGCCCGACCATCATCCTGACGACATTGTCATAATTGTAGTCGGCCATGGAGATCGTATCGATCGACTGCCCGTCTCTCAGCACCGTCAGGCGGTCCCCGATTTCATTGAACTCATCCATGCGGTGCGAGATATAGATCATGCTGACGCCCCTCGCCTTCAGGGCGCGGATCAGATTGAACAGGTGCTCGATCTCACTCGATGTCAGGGAGGCCGTCGGCTCGTCGAGGATCAGGATCTTTGAATCATAGGACAGCGCCTTGACAATCTCCACGACCTGCTGGCGCGCAGTAGAGAGATCACGCACCATGGTGTGGGGATTGATATCGCCGAACCCGAACTCGTCCAGGAACTCCCTGCTCTTCTGATAGATATACTTATGATCGACAAACCCGTTCTTTTTCGGTTCGCGCCCGAGGAAAATGTTGTGTGCGATATCAAGGTTCAGGCACAGGTTCAGCTCCTGGTGCACAAATGCAACGCCTTTTTCCCGCGCTTCTCTCGGGCCATGCACGATATAGGGCTTTCCTTCCAGGATGATTTCTCCTTCATCCGCGGGAATGTTGCCGCCGAGCACCTTCATCAGGGTCGATTTTCCTGCGCCGTTTTCACCGACCAGGATGTGCACTTCGCCCCGCTCCAGATCAAAATTGACGTCGGAGAGAATCCGGACGGTCGTGCCGGCGATCTTCTTGCCGTATGCGTCAAAAATATACTTTGTGATGTGCTTCATCTCAAGGATTTTTTCTGCCATGTCACCGCTCCTTCTTACTGCAGCAGCCTGTTTTTAACATTCTCAAAGATAATCGCGATCAGGATGACTATACTCTGGACAGCCGTATACATATAGTAATTGACGCCCATCAGTCCGAGTATGTTCTGGATCGTGTAGATCGTGAGAACGCCGAGAACAGACCCCCATGCGGTACCGATTCCCCCGAACAGGCTCGCGCCGCCGAGGACGGCAGCCGTAATCGCCGTGAAGGTAAATTCCGTCCCGCCCATTGTACACACGGCATTGTTCACGCGCGCCGCCATCAGGATCGCACCGATCGATGATGTCAGGCCGCAGATTACATAGACCATAATGGTCGTGAAATTTGCACTGATGCCGGAGAGCGCACTCGCTTCTTTATTTAAGCCCACAGAGGTAAGCGCCCGTCCGAACGTGGTCTTGTGAAGGATAAAGTAACACACCGCAACCACCACAAACATAATCCAGACCATGGAGGAAAGCCCGAGGAATCTCGTTCTTCCGACAGCCAGCACATTTGCGGGAAGCGGGGTAATCGCCTTGCCGTTACTGACAATCTGCGCAATCCCGAAAATAATATAGCCCGTTCCCAGTGTCACGATGAACGCCGGGATCTTCATGACCTGTACCAGGAAACCGTTGACAAAGCCGAAAAATGCGCCGACCGCAAGCGTAATCAGAATGCCTGCAAACACGGGCATACCGACCGTAACCGTGCTCCATCCGAAGATATAGGCGCAGAAGCCCAGCAGATATCCGACGGACAGGTCGATACCGCCTGTCATCAGGACAAATGTCATACCCAGGCAGCAGATCGCCGCGATCGCGGCCTGGTTGATAATGCCGAGCATATTGACTGTGGTAATAAACTTGCCGCGGCAGAGAATCATTCCCGCCACCCAGACGGCGGCAAAAATAATGATATTTCCGTATCCCTTGGCAAAATTCCTCGCATGCTGCCTCATGGTAGTTTTTCCGGCAGCTGCCCTGGTCATTTCCGTCATATTCCGTTCCTCCCCTCCGTCAGAATACCTTTGCCAGCTTCAGTTCCTTATTCCTGCGGTAGACACTCACGCCGACAACCAGGATGATCGCCGCGCCGACAACCAGGTTCTGGTAGAAGGGGTCAATCGCAAGCATGTCCAGGGCATTCCGCAGGAAGCCGAT
>CACZTA010000355.1 GCA_902783935.1 uncultured Lachnospiraceae bacterium
AAAAAAGCCGCAAAAGCGGTCTCGGAGAAAGCGATCGCGATGATTCCGCAGAAGCAGCTGCTGCCGCTGACCGGCTATGTTCACGGAGGCTGCTCGCCGATCGGCATGAAGAAACCGTTTCCAACGATTCTGCATGAAACGGCCATGCTGTTCGACACGATCTGTTTCTCGGGGGGAAAGATAGGGTATCAGGTGGAGACCGCGCCGGATAACCTGATCCGCCTGGCGGATGCGGAATATGCGGATGTATGCGGCTGACAGGAGGGCGCACAAGTGTGCCGCGCAGCACGCGCGCGATCAGAGACCGCGATTCTCTGGAAATATGTATATGAGAGAGAAAAACCCGGAAAGATGCAAAGATCTATCCGGGTTTTAGCACGTTCTATCCGGCTTTCCTGATTTCGGTTGACTGTTCCGGACAGTATGGTATGATACGGATCACTGCATGAGGGGGGCTCCCGCGGCACTGCAGCGGAGGGGAGCATGCAGTGCCGTAAACCAGCAGCCGGAGAAGTACCGCTGCAGCTTCTCTGAAGACCTGTCGGAGGAAAAGCCTATGAAGATGACGAAACGAGTAACTGCGGTCCTGACGGCAGCCGTCCTGGCTGTGATGAGCTGCCTGCCGGTTCAGGCCGGGGCCGTGATCCGGAAGCCTTACCCGCGCAGCGCGAGCGCATCCGTGCATTATAAAGGCACGACGACGTATTACAACCAGCGCTGGCAGAAGTGGAAGAAGATGAAGAGCTCATTTCTGTATTCCTGCAAGGGAAAGCTCGACACGCGGTATTACCGGCCGCTCATCTATTTATGTGATGCATGGCTTGCGAATAACGGCGAGAACCTGCCCGTCCATCTGGGAAAATCGAAAAGCACCAGCGTCTCCAAAGCCGTACAGGCTTCTCTCGGCGTCAGGAATCCGAACATCGACCTGGCGACCAGCGTCTCAAAATCCTATTCAAAAACCATTTCCAGTTCCTATTCCACGGATTATACCTTCATCATGAAAAACTACAGCCGGTACCGCCGCTATAAACCGGCATTCTTCGGGAATATTTACAAGTATTGTGTCTTGAAAAAGAACCGGTTTCTGAAACGGACAAGCGCCATGTTCAGCTATGCTTATAACGAGAGCAAGGGTCTGGACCTGCGGCTTGCCTGGAAGTAAACCGGGCAGCAGGGACGAAAGGGGGAGCAGATGCGGAAGAAAACAGTCATATTCATCGTGAGTGTGATGCTGGTATTGTGCGGATGCTCCCCTGATAAGACAGTGCCCGCAGGCGGCGGGATGGTGAAAAACATGACGCTCGCAGCAGAGAACACGGACGGGCCGCTGGCGTATGAAATTCCGCTTATTTCCCGGAGAAAGCTCCGGAAAGTCACATATGATGACTGCCGCATGTCTGGGACAGGCAGCATTGAAATTACCTGCGACGGTATGAGCGGGGGTAAAGTCTGGAAGGGGTATTATTATTATTTTCTTCACTTTCGTGTGAGCGTACCCCAGGACGAGCCGGTCAATGTGCGGGTAGAAACTCTGGAGCTGACTGCGGACGGGAAAAAAATCCATTACATGCCTGATGTACTCACTTTCTGCAACACCAGGGCTTATTTTGAGAGTGAAGACCCGCCGTGTGCAGTGGGAGACGCACTGCTCTATGAAGATGCGCCGGCCCTGCTTATGGGGGAACTCCCGGATGACCCGCATAATCCCGAGTTTTTCAGCCTGGAGGTCAACAGGGACTGCATAATCAGGGACTTCCGGTGCCCGGGACTTCTTGAAATCTCAAATGCGGAGATCCTGCGTAACGGTGATACTGTCCCTCTTGGTGAGGAAGGCATTGCGCTGAAGGCCGGAGACCGGGTTGAAATCTTCTTCAATCTGGCTTATGCGGAAGGCGTCAGCGATGCCTCTCTCGTGAAGACGTCCTGGTACCTTCTCTATGAAGAGGCGGACGGAAAACAGTATATTCTTGAGGAACCTCAGGGTTTTATGGTGTTCAATATCCGGGACGACCGCTTTGTCAGGAATTATATTGATCAGCTGATTGAACCGGAGCCGGTCTGATGAAGAAAAAAACGAACAGAACCGCAGAGAAGATTCTGCTGGCTTCCGCTGTATATGCCGTAACGGTCCTCCCCTCCGCCGTCAGCCTCCTCTATGATCCGTATGCACTTCATCTGGGCGGGCAGACCGTTCTGTCTGAAGCAGCGGATGCGGAAGATATATCAGAGATCGGCAGGGGGACGGTTTCTGACCGGTTTACTGCAGAAACTGTCGTCGATGCCTCCGGGAGGGAAGTCCGGCATATTGAACTGGATGCCCTGGACAAAGCGGAGACTGTGGTCGGGGCTCTTCTTGAGAAAGATACCCGGATCGGGACAGCTGAAGGCAGGGATGTCAGGCTCAGGGAGAGAAGCCGGATTACAGAAGTCAGAAAGATCGGGAAAAGATGCCGGGTTTCCTGGATAGAGGGAGAAGAGATCTCTGTTGATGTACAGGCAGATGAGCATTATCTGAATATCATCCGGGCGGACAGTCCGGCAGAGGCTTATACCGCAGGGCAGACATACAGGGCTGAACTGACTGCGGCAGGAGAAACTGTCAGGAACGGGTGCTTTCAGATGGAATTCCTTATTTATGACCCGGAACTCCTCTGCCGGTCCGGCACCCGCATACGGGTTTCGGTTCTGGCGGAACAGAAGGAAGATGTGCTCCGGGTGCCGAGGGATTGTGTTTCAACAGATGCTGAAGGCAGGCAGTACGTCCTCAGGAAGGATGAAGACGGGTGTGAAGTTGTTTTTATCCGGACAGGGACAGAAGACGAGGCGTGGTATGAAGTCGTATCCGGACTGACAGAGGGCGACTGTGTGTACGGGCTTGCTGATTATTCGGTGTGAAAATGATAGAGCTGGAGAATATTACAAAGGAGTACGGGAACCGGACAATTCTTTCCGGTCTGACGGGGACTTTTTATCCGGGACGGCTGTATGCCGTGACGGGACGTTCGGGTGCAGGGAAGAGTACATTCCTCAATATTATCGGGCTTCTGGACCACCGGTTTTCCGGAAGCCTCCGTTTTTTCGGGAGGGAAACCTCCGTCATGGGCGACCGTGAGAGAAGCCGGATCAGAGGGAGGAAGATCGGATTTCTGTTTCAGTATTTTAATCTGATTGAAGAGCTGAGCATGGCGGAAAACATCATGCTGCCGTGGTTTTACGGCGGCAGAAGGGACGAACAGGAGGCCCGGGGACGGCTGCGGGAACTGTGTGAAAAGTTGGAACTCGGAGATCTTTTACAGAGAAAAGCGGGATCGCTTTCCGGAGGGGAGCAGCAGAGGGCGGCGCTTGCGCGGGCCCTCCTCATGGAGCCGGCGGTCATTCTCGCAGATGAGCCGACCGGAAGCCTCGACCGCAGAAATGCGGAGACTGTCATGGGGTGCCTGAAGGCGCAGGCGGCGGAGGACCGCCTGGTGATCGTGGTGACGCATGATGCGTCAGTACTCCGGTATGCGGATGAGATACGGGACCTGCGGGACGGATGCCTGCCATAAAGGGATATGAGATGAAAAAAACCGGAGAGTTTATCCGAAGGCATTTTCGCGTTCTGTGCCAGTATGCGAAGATCCTGGCCGCTGACAGGGGGCGGCTGATCCTGACAACCGCCGGGATCTGTGTGAGCCTGTTTCTGTCAGGGGCGGGCGAGGAGATGAGAAACAGCCTGACAGAGAGGCAGATGAGAGAACTGAAGATTTTTGATCCCTGTGCCGTTCTTGTCTGCGGGGAAAAGGGGGCGGATGCGGGCGGCATTCTGAGAGGAGCGGCGGAATCCGGGATCCGGTACAGTTATACGCACTGCCGGTACGGGGAGATTCCGCTGGCGGTTACATCCGTGAGGAAAGGCCTGTCCGTCACGTGCAGGCTGTTTCCGGCCGGGCTTTCGGGGAAAGGAGACAGGATCCGGATCGGTTCGGCGGACGGAGAGACTCCGGCGTGTGAGCCGCTGTCTGTTGTTTACGGCTCATTTTTCACGGAGGAGGAGTGCAGGGAAACGGCATCGGTCTGCCTGCTGGAAAGGAGTACGGCAGAGATCCTGTTCGGCATGGAAAATGCCGTCGGATTATATCTGCAGGCCGTGAACGGACCGGACAGGCTCCGGCTGAAAGTAACGGGGATCATAGAAGATCTGGACAGGTCCCGCCGGGAAAACCTCCGCCTGAACGCTGAGCTGCTCAGGGCATGCGGACCGTCCCGGCAGGAGACGGACAGGCTGCTTTTTACGCCGCTGACCCTGTTTTCGGAAGAGACCTCCCTGTCCCGGGGCAGCCGGAGCTGCATG
>CACZTA010000356.1 GCA_902783935.1 uncultured Lachnospiraceae bacterium
GCTTGCGGACCAGCAGATCGTCCCGACCCAGGATCGCGTCCATGTCCCGCAGCCCTGCGCTGAACACGGCACCCGCGCCTCCGGGCTGAAGCCACCTCGGCTCGTCAAAGCCGCAGATGTTTCCGGCGCATCCCCCGGCATCCACGATGACGGTCATGCCGCCCAGCGCGTACAGGACCGACACTGCCCCCGACTGATCCGGCGCAAACGGAGTCAGATGCCTGCGAAGGCCCGGTACCGGAGCCTCTGTTTTATCCGCTGGCCGAAACGCGGACGAGCCCCCGCGTGCCGCACATGGAACCCCGCACTCCGAACCCTGCTTCAGATCCGGCTGCAAGGGCAGTCTCTCTGCAGGCTGCCCAGCGGAAGGCAGCTCCGGCTGTCCTTTCTCCGTGAAGTCCGCTCCCAGCGCCCGCTCCATAGCCGCGTACAGTCCGCGCACCGCCGCATATCCGAAGGGCTGCCTGTCTTCATTCCAGCAGACGCTCCTTGTTTGCGGATGATAATGTGCCGCGTCCTTACCGATCGCCAGATCGATCTCATTTTCCCCGTCACGATAGAACAGCATCGACGGATCCTGGTTGCAGTAAAAACGGGTCAGCGGGGAGATCTCTGCCAGGCGGCTGATGTAGGGCAGCGCCTCCGCCGTCACGGTTCCGTACACCTCCCGCACGTCAGCCCCTTCTGATGCCAGCGCCAGCGCCAGTTCAAACGGATCCGCGTTCAGCGTCTCCCCGATGGCGATCCTGATTCCGGGATGCTCTTCGAAAAATGCTTTTGCCACACGGACTGTTTCTTCATAGTCCCTGCGCTCAATCCCGGGAAGCTGCGCTCTTGCCGCGGCTTTTCCCCCTGTACCGGCACTCCCCGCCGCCGGATTCTCCGCGTCTTCTCCGTTCCCGATCCCAAGCACTCTGAAAAATGCATCATACTGCCTGTGGATGCGGTCCGGATCATAAAACCTTCCAAGCTCCGCGTAGGGCATACCCAGCCGCTGGGACAGATCATCCGCCGCGGCACGGCTCTCGGGGTGGAGTACAAGATTGAACTGTGCCTGCGCCATTTCCTGGAACTCTTCAAAACTTCTGCACCTGGACAGTTCCCGGATGGTATTTACACCTGCCATCCGCAGGTACCGGTAAAGCTCCGCGTCATCCGAGAGCGGCGCGAAGAAGCCCATCAGGTTCACTGCGCCGCGCCTGCGTTTCGCCTTATCCAGCAGGGAATAGAGCGACTGACGCACGTGGACCATGGGAGGCCTGCGCCCTTCTCTCGTCAGCGCGTACATAAAGCATGGTCTCACACGGACACCCGTCTTCTTCTCCGCCGCCCTGGATACCCGGTCCCAGTCGGTCCCGAGGAGCGCATCGACACAGGTGGCGCAGATCATCACCAGAGACGGCTTCTTCTCCAGGCCGTCCACGATCCTGCGCACGGCTTCCGGGATCGCCTTCAGATGCCGTCCGGTCACCAGATCCGTCTCATCCATCTCCAGATAGAAGAACCGGTTCCTGTACTGAGGCATGCTGCTGATCTGGGATGTATTCCGGCCGCAGCAGGGCGGTGAAACGATCAGCATGACAGAGTCCGGGACAGCGAGGCCGGCCCGCTTCACTCCGAAGCCTTCGGCCCCTGGCGAATTGTAGGCGAGCGTCGCGGGAGAGCTGTATACGAGATGCGAAGTCACGGAATACATCGAAGGAATCCCGTCCGCCCCCGCATCCCTCAGCTGCTGCGCGGTATAGTATTGCGCCGTCCTTGTCTCCATAAATGCTCCATCTGTCTTCCGGATCATCTCCGGAAGTTCTCTCATTAATCGTGCTGTTTCCCATGAGATCCGGACCGCTTCGCTGCAGTTTCCGCCTGTCCTCCTGACAGTCTGCTGTCTCCTCACTTCACATGAGACCCGGACCGCTTCGCTGCAGTTTCCGCCTGTCCCCCCGGGTCAGCTTCCTTCCGTCTCCAGCAGTTTCTTCGCCAGATCGAGGAATATCCCGCTCACCTCAAGCTCCGGGTCTCCCTCGATCACGGTCTTTCCTTCTTCCTCGTACCGGATAATGTCATCGCTGCGGGGGATTTCCCCGATGATGGAGAGTCCCCGCTCCTGTGCGAACGCGCGCACCTTGGCGGTCTCATTTTCCACATTCCTGTGGTTCA
>CACZTA010000357.1 GCA_902783935.1 uncultured Lachnospiraceae bacterium
CTCCGGGAGCGATGTTCCCCTGCTGCAGCTCGCGCTGCCCATAGGGATCAGCTTCTACACCTTCCAGACGATCTCCTATATCATCGACGTTTACCGGGGAAATGCTTCTGTCCAGCGGAACATCATATCCTACGGCGCATATGTGACCATGTTCCCGCAGCTGATCGCGGGACCGATCGTACAGTACAAGACGATCGACAGGCAGCTGAGAACGCGCAGGGAGAGCCAGGAGGAATTTGCCATCGGTGTGAACCGGTTCATGATCGGCCTGGGCAAGAAGGTCCTTCTTGCAAATAACGCCGGACTTCTGTGGGATGCTGTCCGCGTGATGGACACAGCCTCACTTCCGGTGCTGACTGCCTGGATCGGACTGGCCGCCTATACTTTCCAGATCTACTTTGATTTCTCCGGATATTCCGACATGGCGATCGGGCTTGGGCATATGTTCGGTTTCCGTTTCCTGGAGAACTTCAACCATCCCTATCTGTCCCGCAGCGCGACAGAGTTCTGGAGGAGATGGCACATTTCACTGGGAACCTGGTTCCGGGAATATGTCTATATCCCGCTTGGCGGGAACCGCGTTGGGTTCGCGGGACTGATCCGGAACACAATGGTTGTATGGCTGCTCACCGGCATCTGGCACGGGGCGGACTGGAACTTTATGATCTGGGGCGTTTATTACGGGATCATACTGCTCCTGGAGAAACTGGTCTACGGAGAACGCCTGGAGAAGCTGCCCTCATGGATCCGGCATGTGTACACCATGTTCCTGGTCATGATCGGCTGGTACATATTTTCTTTCAATGAGATATCCGGCGGACTGGGATATTTCGCAGCGCTGTTCGGAGGAGGCGGAAGATTCCTGGACAGGGGCTCCGTATATCAGCTGTATTCGAATGCAGTCCTGCTGATCGCACTGATCCTGGGCAGCACGCACCTGCCGCATCTGGCCGCCTCAAAACTCCTGAAAAGAGCGGAGAACTCCGTTGGAGTCACGGTTGCCCTGCGGGGCGCGTTTACGGTCGCGGTATTCATACTGAGTACCGCATACCTGGTAAGCGCATCCTATAATCCGTTCCTGTATTTCCGTTTCTGAGAAAGAAAGAGAGTCATGAACCGTAACTATCATCAGTCGGTATACCTGAATACGATTTTCCTCCTGCTGATCTTCATTTTTACGGCTGCCACTGTACTGCGGCCTCAGAAAGAGCGCAGCGAGACAGAGAACCGGTCTTTGCAGAAACGGCCGGAACTGAACTGGGACAGCCTGATCTCCGGCGAGTTTTCACGCAAATATGAGGACTATCTGTCCGATCAGTTCATTCTGCGGGATGGTTGGATCACCCTGAGGACCGGGGCAGAGCGCCTGATCCTGAAGCAGGAGATCAATGATGTCTGTTTCGCCGGAGACGATTACCTCATTGAGAAGCATACGGGCTCCTTTACATCCGACACGGCTTCGCAGAACATCGCCCGGATTTCCGATTTTATGAATCAGGCAGCTGGGAAGCTCGGCGAAGACCATGTCACCTGCATGCTGGTGCCGAACGCGGTGGATGTCCTGAGGGACAAGCTTCCCGCATTCGCGGATCCCTATGATGAGGAATGCTATCTGGAGCAGGTCAGGGACGCTCTCCCGGACGGCGTATGGATGGACGCGTCCTCGGTCCTGAAGGAACAGTATGAAAAAGACCCGACGGACCAGGGACAGCTGTACTACCGGACTGACCATCACTGGACCACCTTCGCGGCGCATCTGGTATTTGAGCAGTGGCGCAGGCAGAAAGCAATCGGAGGTGAAACTCCTGACGATTATAACGTCACAGAGGTGACGGATTCCTTTGAGGGGACCATCGCCGCGAAGCTCGGGATCCGGGGCAGGGCGGACGCGATCGAACGCTATGATCCTGTGAGTCCGTTCGATTATTACCTGGTCTACAACCAGTCCGATGACATCCGGAATTCGGTCTATCAGGAGAACTGTCTGGATACCAGGGATAAATACGCCTACTTTTACGGCGGAAACTACGGGCTGGTCGAGGCGAAGATGCCGGATTCGGATACCGGCCGCAGGCTCCTGATCATCAAGGATTCCTATGCGCACTGCTTCGCGCCGTTTAC
>CACZTA010000358.1 GCA_902783935.1 uncultured Lachnospiraceae bacterium
AGCGTCACGGTCTCCGTCTCCCCGTTCGCCACGGGCACTTTCGCCGCCATTACCTGTGTCTCAGTAAGCTGGTATTTTCCGCCGTACGGCATCAGGACAGACGAGGCGCCGATGGAACTGTCGAACATTTCCACAAGACCCTTCTGGGAGCAGACGTTCAGATCGCCGAGCATGCCGAGCCATTTTGCGCGGATGGTTTCATCTCCGCCGTCATACCAGGACCACGGATGCGGGTTCAGCTCGGAGTCCGCCCGGGACGGAATCTCCACGAACACGTCCGTTTCCTGATGGGCGCCGTTTGTATCGAGAAATGCCCTGGATATATTGACGATTTCCCTGCCGCGCCACATCAGTACGAGCCGCGGTTCCTCCGTCACGACAGCGACCGGAGTCGCTTCCAGATTTTCTTCGTTCGCCCACGCGAGGAACTGCTGTGTATCCTTCGGATCTACGACGACCGCCATCCGCTCCTGGGATTCGGAGATCGCAAGCTCCGTGCCGTCAAGGCCGGCATATTTCTTCGGGACTTTGTCCAGATCGACGCGCAGGCCGGGTGCAAGCTCCCCGATTGCCACGGATACGCCGCCGGCGCCGAAGTCATTGCATTTCTTGATGACCGAAGCCACCTCTTCCCTCCTGAAGAGGCGCTGGAGCTTCCGCTCGGTGGGTGCATTGCCCTTCTGTACTTCGGCGCCGCAGGTATTGGTCGAGTCTGTATTATGGGCCTTGGAGGAGCCGGTCGCACCGCCGATCCCGTCGCGGCCTGTCCGTCCGCCTAGCAGAATGATGACATCCCCCGGATCTGACGTGAGGCGTCTGACTGCCCTCCTCGGTGCAGCGCCCATGACGGCGCCGATTTCCATGCGCTTTGCCACATAGTCCGGATGGTAGAGTTCTTTTACATAACCTGTCGCAAGACCGATCTGGTTGCCGTAGGAACTGTACCCGTGGGCAGCCTGTCTCACGAGTTTTTTCTGCGGCAGTTTGCCCGGCAGCGTCTCGCTGAGCGGCACCGTCGGATCCGCGGCGCCTGTCACGCGCATCGCCTGATAAACGTATGTCCGCCCTGAGAGCGGGTCGCGGATCGCACCCCCGAGGCATGTCGCCGCGCCGCCGAACGGTTCAATTTCCGTCGGGTGATTGTGTGTCTCGTTTTTGAAGTTGATCAGCCACTCTTCTTCCTGCCCGTTTACGTCGACAGGGACGATGATGGAGCAGGCATTGATCTCGTCGGTCTCTTCCTGATCCTGCAGCTTTCCTTCTTTTTTCAGTTTCTTCGCCGCCTGGACAGCCATATCCATCAGACAGATATACTTGTCCGGTCTGCCGGCGCAGAGTTCTTCATGGTCGGCCAGGTAGTTCCTGAAAGACTGCTCTACTGCTTCCCGGTAATCGCCCTCCCCGAACCGGATCTTCTTCAGCTCCGTCGAGAAGGTCGTATGCCGGCAGTGATCGGACCAGTAGGTGTCAAGCACACGGATCTCCGTCATCGTCGGATCCCTGTGTTCTTCACCGGCGAAATATTTCTGGATGAAGCGGAAGTCTTCATACGTCATGGCCAGATTCAGGCGGTGATAGAATTCCATGAGCGGCCCGCTTTCCATCGTGCGGAACCCGTAAATAATCTCAACATTATCCGGCTCAGGATATGCGGTCTTCAGCGTCGCCGGTTTCTCTTCATCCGTCAGACGTGAATCGACGGGATTGATGCAGTCGGCTATAATCAGCTGCATTTCCTCTTCGGAAACATCGCCGATAATCATATAGGTCGTTGCGCTGTGGACGGACGGCGCTTCATTTTCATCGAGGAAGCGGATGCACTGTTCCGCCGAATCCGCCCGCTGGTCATACTGGCCGGGCAGGTATTCCACAGAAAAAACATGCGCACCGGGAACGGACGGCAGCGTCTCCTGATAGAGATCATCGACCGGGGGTTCCGCGAAAACCGTGTGCAGTGCTTTTTCATAAACTGTATCTGAAATATTTTCCACGTCATAGCGGATGAACACGCGCACCTGCTCCACTCCCCTGATATGCAGGTAATGGCGGATCTCATGACGGAGTTCTTGCGCATGAACGGCGAATGCTTCTTTTTTTTCTACGTAGACTCTTCTGACCATATATTTGTCATCCCTCCAATAGACCGGTTCTCAGATAATATATTGCTATTATATCAAACGTTGGTGCCTGTCACCATATTTGATTATTCGCGGCTGTACCTGTCACCTTCCCAGAACGCCTTAAGCTGCCCGCTCACATCACCGAGAACACACGGACGGGCATCTTTCCACTCCCGCGGGAACAGCCTTCTGTAAGCCGGTGTCTGAAAGCGGTCGTCCAGAAGCAGGATCACGCCCGTATCCGACGCGGTCCGGATCACCCGCCCCGCAGCCTGCTGTACTTTGTTCATGCCGGGATACAGATAGGCGTAATCAAAACCTCTTCCGTCCCGGTCATAGCATGCCTTCAGGATTTCCCTCTCGTTTGACACCTGCGGGATCCCGGCACCGACGACAGCCGCGCCGATGAGCCTCGTGCCCGTGAGGTCGAGCCCCTCCGAAAACATGCCGCCCATCACGCAGAACCCGACCATCGACTTTTCCGGATTTTCATAGAAGTTTTCCAGAAATATTTCGCGGTCTTCTTCCTGCATGCCCGGATGCTGGACGACCCAGTTGACATCGTCTGAATCGTATTCCCGGCGGTATACCCCGAAAACATCCTTCATCAGCCGGTATGACGGGAAAAACGCGAGATAGTTGCCGGCTTTTGCCGCTGCCATCTTCGCAATATAGGACGCAATCCGCCGGTATGTTTCGGTTGATCTCGCCGCATAGCGGGTACTGACGTCCGCCGCGGTCAGAATCAGGCGGTTTTGTGCGGGAAACGGTGATTCCGCATAGACAGCCGGTGCGTCTCCGTTTTCCGTGAGCAGTTTCTTATAGTAATCCACCGGCAGAAGCGTCGCGGAAAAGAATACGGCTGCACGCCCGCGGCTGATCACGGATGAGAGAACCGGCGCGGGATTGACGCAGAAAAACACCAGCCGGAAGCCTTCTTCCTCCTTCTCCGTATAGATCCTGAATGCATCCTCCGGCATCTCAGCCGCGGCCAGGAATGTACGGAGCTCAAAGAAGAAATCCAGCAGGGTTTCCTTCAGGCTGCCGTCTGTATTTTCCTGATAAAGATCATGCATTGCCTCAA
>CACZTA010000359.1 GCA_902783935.1 uncultured Lachnospiraceae bacterium
AGAAAGCACTCTGCGCCATGTCGGTCAGCGGCAGGACGTAGAGGAGGCAACACAGATGGCAGTGCGAATAAAAAAGACGGCAGTCATCCACTGCTCCGGCGGATGCGCATTTCAGGACGGCGTGCGCCTCTGTCCGGACGGATGCACGGCCTGCGGGGCATGTGTCAGTGCCTGCAGGAAGCAGGCGGTTATCCCGGGAGACAGTACCGGAAAGGCAGCGCGGATCGACCGGGAAAAATGTGTCGGCTGCGGCCTGTGCGTGCGCGCCTGCCCGCAGGGCATTATCACGCTGGAGCCGGCTGACAGCCGGATAGAACCGCTGTGCTCTCTGCGGAAAGGCGGGGCGGAGGCCAGGAAGATCTGCGGCAGCAGCTGCATTTCCTGCAGGATCTGCGAGAAGAACTGTCCGGCGGGCGCGATTGCGGTCACGGGGGATATTCCGCGAATTGATCCGGAGACATGTATCTCCTGCGGCATGTGCGCCGTGAAATGCCCGAGGGGCGTCATCGGAGACGCCGACGGAATACTGGGAAGGAGTTTCTGAGGAAGAGGTGGCAGGGATGGCAGTATTTCATTTTTTTGTTAACGGAAAAGAACAGGTGACGGAGGAAAATAAACCTCTTCTCCGCTACCTGAGGGATGATCTGAAGCTGTATTCCGCAAAGGATGGATGCAGCGAGGGCGCCTGCGGAACCTGTACGGTCGTGGTGGACGGAAAGGCTGTGAAAGCCTGTGTCCTGACAACCGCCGGGGCGGAAGGACGGCATATCCTGACGGTAGAAGGTCTGAGCGTACGGGAGAAGGAAGCGTTCGTCTATGCATTTGGTTCGAAAGGGGCCGTGCAGTGCGGCTTCTGCATTCCCGGCATGGTCATGGCCGGAAAAGCACTGATCGACCGATGTCCGGATCCCTCAGAGGATGAGGTGAAAAGGGCGATCCGCGGAAACGTCTGCCGGTGTACCGGGTATAAAAAGATTATTGAAGGAATTCAGACGGCAGCTGCAGTGCTCCGGGGCGACCTGGCAATCGATGATCTCGAGGAAGGAAACGACTACGGGGTCGGAAAAAGGGCGTTCCGTGTGGATGTCCGGAGAAAGACGCTCGGATACGGCAAATATCCGGATGACATCGGCCCGGAATACTTTGTGCCGGAAGGGAGCGAACCGGCATTTGTGAATCCGGATTCCGAAAGGGACAGAGGGGTGAGGCAGTTTGTCAGAGTGGATCCCTCCATGCCCCCGATGGCCTATACATCCGCGGTGCGCTCGAAGTATCCGAGGGCGGTTGTGAAGAAGATCGATGCGGAAAAGGCCAGGGCCCTCCCGGGAGTGCTCGGCGTCCTGACAGCGGAGGATGTGCCGAATAATAAGGTGGGACATATCCAGCAGGACTGGAATGTCATGATTGCGGAGGGGGAAACGACGCGCTTTGTCGGTGATGTCATCTGTCTTGTCGCGGCGGAATCTCCGTACATTCTTGAGAAGGCGAAGGCGCTCGTCAAAGTGGATTATGAGGTGCTCGCCCCTGTCCGCTCCATCGCGGAAGCAAAAGCGGAGGGCGCTCCGCAGATCCATGAGACCGCTCCCGGCAACATCTGCCAGAGCAGGCATGTCGTCCGCGGAGATGCAAAAAAAGCACTTGCGGAATCTGCCTGGACAGTGACGGATACGTTCAGGACACCGTTTACAGAACACGCATTCCTGGAACCTGAATGCGCTGTGGCATTTCCCTATAAAAACGGTGTCAAGATCCTGTCCACGGACCAGGGCGCGTATGATACCCGCCATGAAGTGCTGATCATGCTCGGCTGGGAAGACACACCGGAGCGGGTCGTGGTGGAGAACCAGCTCATCGGCGGCGGGTTCGGGGGCAAAGAGGATGTCTCCGTCCAGCATCTGGCGGCACTGTGCGCGGTAAAATTCGGCAGGCCGTTCAAGGCAAAAATGACGCGGCAGGAATCAATAAACTTCCACCCGAAACGGCATGCCATGGAAGGGACGTTTACGATCGGATGTGATGAAAACGGGATCCTGACGGGACTTGACTGTGAAATCAACTTCGATACGGGAGCGTATGCGTCTCTCTGCGGCCCGGTTCTGGAGCGCGCCTGCACCCATTCGGTCGGTCCTTACTGCTATCAGAATACGGACATCAGGGGATTCGG